>CAKMMH010000024.1 GCA_927798255.1 uncultured bacterium
CTCATAATTATAAAAATCTAACTCAAAAAAACTTTAATTAATTCCGATATTTTTGGTAGTGAGTATATATTTAAAATTTTTTGGAGCTAAAAGTGTCATCACGAATTGGTGATTTATTATTACAAAATGGATTAATTACGCAGAAAGACTTAGATGATTGGTTAAGTACAAACTCTAGTTCTCCTAGCTTTATTGGTGCACACTTTGTTGAATCTGGACTAGTTTCTGAAAAAAGATATTTAGATATTTTAAGTTCTCAATTTGAAACAGAAATTATTAATTTAGATAATGTAACTTTTGACGATGAAATATTAAATCTCATTCCTTATTCTGTATATAAAAAATATGGCGTGCTTCCTGTTGAAAAAACTGCAGGTAAAATAACTGTCGCAATGATTGATCCAACAAACATCGCAGCACTTAATGATATAAAATTCATAACAGGACTTGAAGTAGATGTTAAGCTTGCATCTCCTATAAAAATGCAAGCTATGCAAGAAAAATTATTTGAAAAGAAAGTTTCTTATGAAAGTATTATTGATGATTTAGAAGAACAAAATATCGAATACATTAAAGATGATGAAAATATAAACATCTCTGAACTCGAAAGACAAACAGAAGATGCACCTGTAGTAAAATTAGTAAACGCTGTTTTAACTGATGCAATCAAAAAAGGAGCATCAGATATTCATATTGAACCTTACGAAAAAGCATTTAGAGTTCGTTTTAGAATTGATGGGGTGTTATATGAAATAATGAAACTTCCATTAAATTTAAAGAATGCTATCACTTCGAGAATAAAAATTATGGCAAATCTTGATATCGCTGAACGAAGACTTCCGCAAGATGGCAGAATAAAATTAAAGCTTCATGATAGTAAAGAAATGGATTTCCGTGTAAACGTTATTCCTACGCTTTTTGGTGAGAAAGTTTGTTTAAGACTTCTAGACTCAAATAATTTACAGCTTGACATGACAAAACTTGGGTTCACCGAAACTCAGCTTAGTGATTTTAAAGAAGCAATAATGAAACCATTTGGAATGATTTTAGTTACAGGTCCTACTGGGTCTGGAAAAACAACGACGCTTTATTCGGCATTATCTGAATTAAATCAAATAGGTTCTAATATAAGCACAGCAGAAGATCCAGTTGAGTTTAATCTTATGGGAATAAATCAATGCCAAATGAATGATGACATAGGGTTTAATTTTGCAAGTGCTTTAAGAGCATTTTTAAGACAAGACCCAGATATAATAATGGTTGGTGAGATAAGAGATTTTGAAACTGCACAAATTGCAATTAAAGCTTCCCTTACAGGTCACCTTGTGCTTTCTACACTTCATACAAATGATGCCCCATCGACAATTAATAGATTAATTGATATGGGAATTGAACCTTTTTTAGTTGCTTCTTCGACAAATTTAGTGTTAGCTCAGCGTCTTGCAAGAAGAATTTGTCCTTATTGTAAAGTTGATGACACAGAAGTTACAAAAGATTTACTTATTCACGCAGGAGTAAGTGAAGATGAGGTAGCAAATTTTTCATGCAAACGAGGAATAGGTTGTGAAGAGTGCTCAGGAACTGGTTATAAAGGACGTATTGCTCTTTATGAAGTTATGCCAATAAGAGAACAAGTTTCTGAATTAATTTTAAAAGGAGCAAATAGCTCAGAAATAAAAAAGATGGCAAAATCTCTAGGTATGATGACTTTAAGAGATAGCGCACTTTTAAGATTAAAAGAAGGGCTAACATCATATGAAGAAGTTGTAAGAGTAACTACATTATAGGAAGTATTAAAACTGTAATGTATGGTTTTATAGAAATTTTTAAGGATTAAAATTTATGCCTATTTTTTTGTGGGAAGGAAAAGATTCAAGAGGACAGACTATTTCAGGTGAACTTGAAGCAACAGATAAAATTGCCGTATTTAATTTATTAAAAGCAAGGAAAATTACCGCAAACACTAATAAAATAAGAGAAAAGGGCGCCGGAATGAATAAAGAAATTAAAATCCCTTTTCTTGGAGCTAAAATTAAGCAAAAAGATATTTCAATTTTTACTCGTCAATTTTCAACAATGATTGATGCGGGGCTTCCTCTTGTTCAAGGCTTAAGTATTCTTTCAAAGCAGAATCCCAATCCTAAAATGAAAGCGATGCTTGAATCTATTAAAGAAGAAGTAGAGTCTGGAAAAACTCTTACTGAAAGTTTAAAAAATTTTCCAAAACATTTTGACACATTATATGTAAACATGGTAGATGCTGGTGAAAATGGTGGTATCTTAGACATCATTTTAGATAGACTTTCTGTCTATATGGAAAAATCTATAAAATTAAAAAGAGAAATCAAAACTGCACTAATTTATCCATCTGTTGTAATAAGTGCTGCAATTCTTGTCACAACGATTTTACTTGTATTTGTAATTCCGACATTTGCAGAATTATTTGAAGATTTCGGAGCAGAACTTCCACTTCCTACACAAATTGTAATTAATATTTCAAATTTTTTTGTTAAATATTTTTTTGTAATATCTGGAAGTTTTTTTACATCGCTTATAATATTTTTCAAATTTTCAAAGACCGATAAAGGAAAGTCTGTCTTACATCCTATATACTTAAAACTTCCTATTTTTGGTGATTTAATTAGAAAAGTTGCTGTTGCAAGATTCACAAGAACTCTTGGTACGATGCTTTCTTCTGGTGTACCAATCTTAACGGCATTAAATATTTGTTCAAAAACTGCAGGAAATAAAGTAGTTGAAGTTACTGTTCAAAAAACACGTGTTGCAATTTCAGAAGGAAAACAAATGGCAGATACCTTAAGTGAATCCAATGTTTTTCCTCCAATGGTAACACAAATGATAGGCGTCGGAGAAACAAGTGGTGCGCTTGATAAAATGCTCGAGAAAGTTGCTATATTTTATGAAGAAGAAGTTGATAATGCAGTTGGCGCGTTAAAGCAATTAATTGAGCCACTTATGATTTTATTTTTAGGTGTCATTATTGGTGGGCTTGTTATTGCGATGTATTTACCGATATTTAAGCTTGGTGCCGTTACCGGCTAAAAAAAAGAGGCACGGCATCGAAAAATACTTCGTTATTTTGAATGACGCTCATTCACTGTATGCTAGTACACTTTCACTCGCGTCATTCAAAAATGCCTCGTCTTTTTCGCGCCGCGCTTCTTTTTTAGAATGTAGCTTTCATTTTATTTTAATATTTCATTAACATTTAACGGCTTTTGTAAAACTTCTTTAATGCCTAATTTTTTATATTCGTTAATATCAATATCTGATTTTCCAGTACAAAGAATTACTTCTGTTTTTATTTTTTTATCATTTAAAAATTTTAATAAATCATCGACTCTTTTTGTGCCTATATAATAATCAGAAATTATCAAATCTGTTTTATTTGATAATAAGAAATCCGACGCATTTTGAATATTATCAAATCCCTGTACCAAAAATCCTTGAAGCTCTAATAATCTTTTTGTGCTATTTAACAAATCGACATCATCTTCTATTAAAACAATCTTATTTGTCTTTTTCTTTGCCTTAGAAGATTTTTGATTCTCATCTTTAAAAATAGGAATTGTTAATGTAAAGATAGAGCCTTTATTAACCTCTGACTCAACATCAACCATTATATCATTAAGCTCAGAAAATATTTTTACCATAAAGAGTCCTAAGCCATACCCCTCTAAGTGCTCCGCGTTATCTCCTCTTTTAAACGAAGAAAATATTTCATTTAAATTTTCTTTACTAATTCCAATCCCTGTATCTGAAACTTTTATAACAGCTTTATTTCTAACGATATTACAAGATAACTCTACTCGTCCTTTTTGAGTATACTTTATTGCATTTGAAATTAAATTATTTATTATTTTTCTAAATTGCCTTTTATCTACAAGGATTGAAGAATTCTTAGAGTTATCTATTAAATTTAATCCTAAATTTTTTTGCGCTGCTCTTAAACTATAATTGTTTATAAGTGTTGTTAATTCATTTTCTAAATATACTTTCTCTTTATAAACTTTTAATTCACTATTTTTATACTTAGAAAAATCAAGTAAATCATCAAGTAAAAGAGAAATAGAATCACAATTATTTAAAGCAATTTCTATAAATTCTTTTTTATTATTCGCGTCTTGATTTATTTCAAGAAGTTTTAATACTGAAACAAGATTAGAAAGGGGAGATTTTAAATCATGAGAAACAAACTCTAAATACTCACTCTTTTTGATTGCTTCATTTGTCTTTTTTTCAATTTCCTTTTTAGCACTCTGCAATTTTAAAAAAGTATCGTATTTTGCACCTATTTCATAAGATAAGCCATCTAAAAAATTTTCTTCTTTACCATTTGCAAAATCTAAATTCGAATCCCCAAACCATAAATAAATTAAATCGTTACAATTATCATTTTCAACCAAATTAATTTTTTTAATTATTGCTTTCTTATAACCAAATAAAGATAAATCCTCTAATACATTTTCAACATTATAATAATAAACTACTCCTTCTTTTATCTCTTTTTTATTAGTAATTTTATTTAAAAATAATTGCTTTATAAACATTGATACATGTTTATTTGAAGAAAGAGAACTTACGGCAAATGAATCAAAAGTATTAGGATTATAGTAAAAAAGAACAATAGCATTTTTTTGATAAAATCCAGAAAGGATATTTAAAATACTTCTAAAAAACTCTTCCTTACTCCTATCTGGGTCAACATCTAGCTTTTTTAAAAAATTTATTGGATTTTTAAATTCATCTTTATTATATTTATCATTATCTTTTTTTAATGATAAAATTTTTCTTTCCAAAAAAGTAAAATATTCATTTAAAGCGTTTCCAAGTGGAGTACAAAAACTAATATTATCCTTTTTTCTAGTATAATTATTAAACGTTGTCACAAAGTTTTTAAAATTATTGCAAAAATTACTAACATCATATAGGCATAGCATACTGATTGCTAAAATTGGATACACAAGACAAACAGTCCAAAGCAATTCATCGTTATCAGATTTAAAAAATGCTATTATTGTTATTATTATCACAATTACAATAAGTAAAATTTTTACATTTCTTAAAAACTTCATCTTAGTTTTACATCCTTTAAATGTTTTTATTTATATAAATTTTTAACAACATCACATAAGTATTCACACGTAAAATTATTATCAATATAATAATCAACGCCCATTAAATATGCTTCAACTTCTTTTATACCATCAAAATCAATTAAGATATTTTTTGATTTTGATTTATGCGACCTAAATAATTTATGTTCCTTCTTAAGAGCATCTGTCGATAAACAAATTACTACTAATTTAAATTTATAATTTTTGTAATCATTATATAAATCGAATAAATTTGAATAATTTTTTGTATTAAATTGTATACTTTTTAAATAATTATTAATTTTTTCAGACATTTGCTCGTCGCTTGTAACAACTGCAATATTATTTTGCATTGCTAGGATTTTTTTAGGTATAGACCATTTTAAAATTATTGTACCTTTTTCATTTATTACATTTAACTTTCTACTTTTAAAAAATTTATCTTTATTAAATCCTACAATAAAATTAGAAGATAACTTATTCCAAAACTCATTAATATCTTGATTTATAATTTGACCTCGTTTCCAATTATCATCGATATCTTTTATGTTATAAAAAACCTTATTTTCAAATTTTTCAAAAATTATATTAGATATTCCTTTTTCTTCTATTTCAATTATTAAAGCTTTTATTGTTTCAAAAAAAGCATCTTCGTTATCATTTGTTACATCATTTTCAACCAATGAATCCAAAAAAGTACTTAAATCACCACCAGTTGTTAAAAATATTTTAACATTTGAGGGAATATTAAATTTAGTGTTTATTAAAAAAGGGTTTGATGTAATTAAAATTTTTAACTTCTGTTCTTTTATTATTGGGCAAAAACCATATTTTTTTAATACATCTAAATTTTTAATGCTTTTAATGATGCTCCCCTTATCAAGATTATCAAAATTTTCTATATACTCTATGCCACAATAAGTTTTAATTTTTTCAAAAACATCTTTTTTGGGAATATTTAAATAATTTATAAAGAAATCTAAATAATATCTTTTGTCAATTTTATCATTAAATAAATTATCATTAACTAAATTAGGATATAAAGTATCTATTAATTCCTTTAATGAGTGAATATTATGTTTTGTTAAAGTTAAAAAATCTTTCATTATGATAAATTTTCAAATTCGTAAGTTACTAATAATTTTTTTGTAATATTTATTTTTCTTGGCATAACCTTTAAAAAGTCATAACCATAGCGTCTATTTTTTAAAAAATCTATTTTTCCATTAATGACAACAAAATACTTTTTATCTAAGTCATAATTAACATGAATATTTTCTTGATTTCTGTTGTTTTCTATTTGCAGAGTCCCTTTATATGTTGCCTCTAATCCATTATAATTATTTTTTAAGTTATTAATTTTTTGACGAATTACATCATTAATATCATCTAAATTTTTCACTTTAAAATTATTATCTAACTTTATTGCAAATTCTTTTCTATTTCCAAATTCATTATTAATTCTTTCTTCAAGCGTATAACTAATCCTATAGTAATCCATGATTCCCATAATTTCAAAAATAAATGGAAATAAGAAAACTAAAGCTACCATTGATTCTAAAAATGCAAGCCCTAATTCATTATGTTTAATATTTTGAAATTTATTTTGTTTTTGTTTCATTCTTATTATCTCCATATAGACCCCTCTTTTTTATTTAACCAGAGTAATCTAAAAAGATAATCTTTAAGTTCTTCTTCTGATTCTTTACTTATAACTAATATTTTTATATGTGATGTATTTAAATTATTATGAAAAATATCTTTTTTTGTCGAATGAGTATTTTTTAATAGAACAAAAATTACATTTATATTTAAATTAACATTTTTAGCTATACTTTCAAATTTATTAACTTCGGCTTGCAAATCACCTTCTTTGTCATAAAGATTAGAAGTAAAAATAATTAAATTCTTTCTTAAACTAGTAGTATCGGAAAACCTATCTTTTCTATTTTGAGCTGCCATTAAAGTTTTCATTGAGTAATCAAAAACATTTAAAAAATCTGCATTATTAACGTGAACAGGTATAGACCAAACGGAAGTTTTTATACTTGAATATAAATCATCAGATATAACATCACTGCTAATATCGTGTATGTCATAATTATTTAAATTTTTAGGAATAGAATACTTATCAATTTCATTACCTATAATTGATGCGTTATAGCAAGAAGTGCTTGAAAAACCATCATCATCTGTGTAGGAAAAAAATTTTGCTTCTTTGTTATCAAAATTTGCCTTTGCAATATCTTTTAAAGTTTCAAAATCTCTTGAATAATTTCCTCCAGGATATGTTGCAACACCAATAGAATTTAATTTAACACTTCCCAAAAAATAATACGTTTCTAAAAGAAGGTTCTTGAGCGGTAAAAAAACTTCATTAAAACATTGCTGAGTATAATACCTAGGATTACCAAATTCTTCTTCATTTTGATTAAAATAAATAGCTGCCGGCCACTGTCCTTCACTTCCCCATAAATTATTTACATCTCTTGGGGCATTATAGGAATTTCTATCAAGTAATAATAAGTAATCACTAACACTAGGAGATGCAAAAGAATATGCTGAAACAGGATAATATATAGCAGGAATATTAAGCTTATTATTTTTTTGTGAAATATAATTAAATACATTTGAGAATACCATTGCATGATCTCTATGATATTTAACTTCAATCCCAGTATCATTAACATTTACAGTATAATAATTACTATCAACACCATGCTTATTTAAGTAATCAATAGTAGCGACCTTTGCTTGATCTTTATATGGGAATACTTTTACTCCTTGCAAAGTTGCTTCATCTAATATATGTTGAATTCCTCTTCTTTTAGTATAAATTGATGCGACATCAAAAGTTATAGCTAATAGAAACGATAATATAGGAAATACAAAAAGCGCGTAAAATATTATATTATAACCTTTTTGGTTATTTAAATGTTTTTTTATTATGTTCAAAAAATTTTTACCTAAGCTTATACTCATCAAATTAAGGTTCCATAGTTGTTTGTACACTAGTATTTCTATGCGTATTAATATTCATAATTTGAACTAATGGCACTGACATAAAAAATATTATAAGCCCTACAAATGCACATAAAAGTGGAAGTGTCGCCTTAACTGGCATAACCGCTATTTCTTTTTCAACAATTTGTTGATAATACTCTTGCGTAGAGTCACTTAGCTCTTCCATTGGTGAAATAATTTCTCCTCCTTCTCTTTGAGCTATCCCTAAATGTAAAAATGCATGTCTTATAGATGTTAAATTAATACTACTTGCTACAAGACTTAAACTATCCTCAAAACTTATCCCCGACTTATTTTTCTTTAACACAACATCAAGTAATTTGGTAACAGGATCGATTTTATCTACATTTTTTTTACCTAAATTTACAACTACACTAACGGCTGCATAAACATCATTCCCTCCTTGAACAGCCATAACTAATCGTTCCATTACAATTGGTAAATAAAAATCATATTTTTTAAAAGCTTGTTTTTTTTCTCTGTTTGCCAAAATTCTAACAAAAATATAAGCACCAGCAATTGAGAAAACTGAACAAAAAATAATATTGGTGCTAGATAAATCTAAAAACAGCAATGATAATAATAAAAGTAACGCTGTTATAAATGGAAACATAAATTTTTGTTCTAGACTCAATGTAATTTTTTTATCATCATCTTGCTCTTTTTTTTCCTCATCTCTTAAATCGTTTTCACTAATTAAATGATATGCATCTAGCGCATCTTGAGAGGTAAGACTAAATTTAATATATAATAACGCTAGTATTATAAATAATGTTAATAATATGTAAGTAATCATATTTTTTCCCTCGTCATATATAACATCCATATAATACCAACAGCAACAAAAACGACTCCTAAAAGCATAAGTCTAACACCAATTGGTGAAGCTATAGCTTGAAAAAGTTGCTCTCTATTCATAGCCATTTGCACAAGTGCAATAAAAATCACACTTCCTAAAATTCCAAATGCTGAAACTTTTTGCATTGCTACTGCTGCTTTTGCTTTTCTCCTAAAACCTTGCCTTTGACGAGTAACTTTTGTTAAACGTCTTAATGGTTTATATAAACCACTCCCTTCCTTTCTTGATAAGATAAATGCTACTCTAAACAAATCAATATCTGGGTGTTTTATATCTCTTGCAAAATTATTTATAGCCTCTTCTTCCGACATACCTTCTTGAATATTAGAAAGGACTTCTAATAACTTTTGTTTTAATATACTAGAATCTAAAAATAAATCCTTAACTAATTCAAGTGCTTGAAGTGGATCTTTTCCACTTTTTATACATGAGGCTAATGAAATTAAAAAAGCTGGGTAATCTTCCTCAAAATTTTGACATCTTTTTATAATTTTTTTATTTACTAATGAATATTCTATAAAAACATACACAAGTACAGCTACAAATGGGACATAAAATTTAAAAAATAAAATTGTTATCGTTAAAATTAATGTTAAAAGAATATAAAATCTAACAAAAAGTTTATGTTTATCTTCTGATTTATAACCGGCATAAAAGAAAATATCATCAATAACATTACCAATTTCTTTTGATGTCTGCTTATTGATACCAAAAATTCCCGTACTTAACAGTCGTAATCTTTTGAGTTCACTATTAAATCTTTTCATATTATAAAAATAATTCTTTTAATATTAATCTACTGTTAATTCATTTTTTAAAGTTCTAAGAGAAAGATTTAGTTTTTTCTTTTTGAAATCTTCTTCAAAACTACTCACATTACTTAACACTTGCCATGTAGGTTTATTTTTATAAACATACTTAAAAATTTCTCTCTGTTGAATCACATCATCAGACATAGAGGTAATTTCTCTTACATCCATAATTCTTCTTGCACCAGAATTATGACAAATATCAATATGAACTATTATTTGCACAGCACTTGCTATTTGTTCTTTTAATATATTATTCGCAACCATTTTTTGCGCACGACCTAAAAAAAGCTCAAGTCTTGATATAGCGTCAGAAGCAGATTTTGCATGAATCGTACTCATACCAGGGTGACCAGAAGCACAAACATCTATAAATGCTTCAGCAGCTCTTGCATCACGAATCTCACCAAAAATAATTCTATTCATAGCCATACGCATACCAGCACGGATACATTCAGCAGGAGAAATAAGCCCTGCGTTATCAGCATTTGCTTCTCTTACACGAAGATATCTAACATGCGGGTGTTCAAGATCAATTTCCGGAGTGTCTTCTATAACAAGAATTGATTCTTCTTTAAAAATACAAGCGGCAAGTGCCCTAATAAGTGTAGTTTTTCCTGTACCAACTTCACCTGCTACAAAAATGGTAAGTCCTGATTTTACAGCCACACTTAAATAATCAAAAATTTCTTTTGGGGCTAATTCATATCTAATAAGATTATCTATTTTTACTTTTGAGAATCTATTTATTCTTAAAGTTAAATATGGACCTTTTTCACATATTGTTTGATGCACTGCATGTACTCTCACAAGTCCACCAATCATTCCATCGGTAATTGGATGAGCTGTTGAATAAGTTGTCCCCGCTTTTTGAAGTAATCTTTCAACGTAATTTATGTAACTTTCTTTGTTGGGAAATGTAATATCAGTTTTATAATTTTTTCTTTTTTGTTGAACGCAAACATCATCGAAATCTGTAACGATGATATCACTAATTTCAGGAGAATCTATTAATGTTTGTAAAATTCCAAAAGGTTTTTGTTCTTTTTCTAGTTGTTCTAAAATTTCATCTCTTTCAAATGAAGAAAGCTCAAAACCATGACGAATAGAAATTGTATCAATTAAGTCACAAGAGTCATTTTGTTTATATTCTTCTTGATCTTTTGAATAATCTTTACCTATTTCTATTCTAATTTCTTTAATAATATATGATAATGCAGAAGATAAACCACTTTTTACTACAACTGGCTCTTTTACAATTTCATCATCAAATTCTTGTTTTATACTTCTCCAATCACGTTCCAATTATATCTCCCTACATTTTAAATTATTGAACTTTAAATCCTTGAGGTACCGAATTAGACTTTATCCACTTATCGCCAGATAGTGCAAAAATTTTATCCTTCTTTCCTTTTTCACCTTTTATAGAAACAATTGCTTTTATACTTTCTTTTTTATCACCTATTGGACGTCCTTTTAAATTTTCAGGACTAAACATATTTTCTTCCCAGTTTGCTTCATCATTTGCACTTCTTAACGCAAAGGCAATTCTTCCAAGAGGAATAGCAGTGTTAATTGCAAGACATTGTTTTTGAGTAACTAGTAATGTTACAGTGCTTGGAATATTTGGTGATTTTTCAGAAGCAACAGGAGCAGTAGAACGTTCTTGAGATAAAATTTTAACTTTTTCTGCTATTACTGATGTTTTATGCTTTTGAACTAAAAGTACATCTACTAAACTTCCAGAACCTGCCCAGCCTTCAACGGCAGATGTCGCGTCAACTCTTATTGTCATTGCACGCATACCTTGAGGAATTTTATCAACAACTGGGTTTTGGGGATAAGCTGTGAAACTAAAGTTTACATCAAATACTGGAATATTTGCTGGAAGTTTAGTAAGAGCTATTGCTTCTTGCATACCACTTAAATCTGTTAATGCACCTTGTGGAATCTGATGTTTAGGAAATGAAACATATTTAAATTTAATATCTTTTACTTTTGTTCCCATTGGAACAAGTTTAGCAGGAACTGGAATCTTTACCGTATCAAACTCAGCAACAACAGAAACCTTCTCTTCTTTTTGTGGAGTATTTGAACTTGAAATTATAATAGAGGAAATTATTATTGATAGACAAATCATTATAAGTGCTATCATTTGATTTTTCTTTTTATTTCTTTGATTTATATAGGAATTCCTTCTTTGTACCATAACTACTACTACCTCTATTTAAAAATTTTGTGGTAAAAGAATTTTAATTTTTGAAATTATTATTAAGAGTTTAAAATAAAACAAATTCCCTTTATTAAAATTAATAAAAGGAATTTGATACATTATACCTAAATGTATTATTCATCCATACTAGGTAAGCTTGGCATTTCAGCTGCTCTATCTTGAGCCCAAGTACCAATCTCAGCACCAGCTGACTTAATGTTATTTCCTAACATTTTAAAGAAAGCAAATGTCATAACAGCTACTACTGCAGCACCTGCACAATACTCAAGTAAAGTTAATCCCTTTTGGTTTCGTCTTTTTAACATGGTTACTCCTTATTATAATAAAAAGTTCTAAACTACTTTAGTAAAATATTTTTTACTATCCTCATTTTTCTTTAAATTTGTTTCATCGTTTTTAGCACTTGCATTATAATCAATAACTTTACTTGGTTGTTCAATTTTATCAGGTTGTTTATTTTCAATTTCTTTTTTAGTTTTATTTTTTATTATACTACTATAAGTAGTAAATAATTTTTTGATATATGAAGCGATGCTAGCAACAAAATCTTTAAATATTTTAGCAAACTTATTACCTGAAATCACTATTTTGTTACCATCTAATTTTTCACTTAAAAAATACATTATTTCCTTTAAGTTATCATCAGATTGTGAATAAAAAGTTGCTCCAGAACCTGGCCATCTTCCCGCCATACTTGAATTTTTTAATGAGTAAGAAAAATAGGAGTCCTCTAGTAATAGTGAAGAAGTTAGGACCTCATTTTTTAAAATATCAGATGATATTAGCGAAGAATCATGCTTATTTTCCAAAACAACTATCTTTGAGTTTGCTGAGATGAAATTTTTAGCATTCTTTATAAGCTCTAAATTTGCAAAAATTGATGCTGGGTCATTATTTATAACAACAAGTAAGATATCACATACTCTATAAAGGCTTGTTTTTAAAACACCTTTAAAGCAAGCTATATCAATTATTATATAATCAAAACAAGAATCTAAATTTTCGAGAACAGATAAAAAGTTTTTATAATAAGATGATTTTATAGAATAAATATTTTCTGCATCAATTGTTGGGGTCATACAGTAAAGCCCATCTTCATCTTCCCAAACATTATAATAACATTCTCTTAAAGTATCTTGTGTTATTGGCTTTAACCCTTCTAAAATTAATCCCAAATTTTCATTTATAAATGGACGAACTTGTAAAAACCTACTTAAATCCTGACTTTCTACATCACAATCAACAAGGAGGACCTTTTTATCCTTATCAAGATATATCTCCCCGAGAGCTGACACTATAGAGGTTACCCCAGAACCACCTTTTCCACTATCAACGATTATAATTTTAGAATTTGATTTTTTGTTAGTTTTTCTAACTAATATTATAAGTTTTCTAAAAAATTCATTAGCTGAAATATTATCTAAAAATATATCAGCAACCCCAAGTCTTGCCAAATCTTCTATTATAAAAAGCTTATTTAAACTTTCATTAATCCAAGCTACTATCACAATATCAGGGAATAAAGTCTTAACATCACTAACTATTCCCCTATCTTTTGAAAGAATCTCACTACCTAATAATATTAATTTAGGGGATTTTTGAAAACTTAACTCTTCAACAGAAATCGTTTTGACGCTAATACGAGGGAGTATATCGACGCTTTGAGAACCTGTGTAAATAAAATCACACAGCCTATTACGAATCTTATTTCTAGATTCAGCAGTTTTATCTAAAATTAAAAGTTCTAACATACTTTCCCTTTATTTAACACTAAAGCATATGTTCTTAATTATTCCTACATTAACAAAACAAACACTTTGTGTATCCACACCAATCCCTATCCTATGACAGAGGTTTGTACGCTTTATTTAACCTTTTGTGAGGTAATAAAAAATTTTTAAAAGAATCTTATATTAAGAATTAAAATTCATACCTAAAAAAACAACTTATCATTCGCGAGATTATCGCATAAATACTAATTGATATCAAAAAACAAACATTATTATTAAAATTAATTAAACAAAAAGAACGTAAGACATTTTATAGATTTTACAAACCTTACGCAAAAAATTTAACAAAATTCACCAAAACAACTTGTTTTTTAGGAATAATATCTGCTAAGTTGCGCTTATTAATACATTTTTAACAAAAAGCTGCATTTTACTATCCATTTAATATTGTTATAAACTTATAAAATACTATACTTGCGCTATATGACGTATCCAAATATAGTAGTTTTTATGAGAAATAGAAAATTTTTATTTATTTTTATAATCCTTCTTGCTTTTATCTTAAGATTTCCTTTTGTAAAAGCTGGACTTCCTTACTTTCAAAATGAAGATGAGATGCATCACTTTAATAGAACAATAAAAATGATGCAAGAAGGCACTTTTAATCCCGAATATTTTTTAAAACCAAGCTTTCATTTTTATTTACGTATCCCTGTAACCGCTACAGCTTTTATTTGGAATGTTAAAAAAGGAAATATTCAAAAATTATCTGATATTAAGATTTCAAACAATTACGGGTTATCTAATTACTCTAGTATAGCCTCACATCCAGGAATTGTAAAATGGAATAGGATGTTTAGTTTAATTTTAAGTGTTTTAACTTTGATTTTAATATTTTTTATTATTAATGAGTTAACTCATAATCATTACACTGTTATTATTGGTACAAGTTTATTTACGCTAGCTCCTCCTC
>CAKMMH010000025.1 GCA_927798255.1 uncultured bacterium
GATAAAATAAATAATGAGGAAAGGAGGCGTGACTTCATGAAGAAGTTCGACTCGTTGTAGCGGTTTTTTTATTTATATTTTCGATAAAATAAATAATGAGGAAAGGAGGCGTGACTTCATGAAGAAGTTCGACTCGTCGTGACGGTTTTTTTGTGTTAAACTAAAAATTTTTCACAATATTTAGACGAAAGATGGATTCGTCGTAAAAAATTTGTGATTAATTAATAGTAAAAGACCTAAGGCGCATCCGGTTTCACTGAGGAAAATCGGGTGTAGCCTTAGGAGGAGGGTTAAAAAGTGTAAATATAAAGTTGGACCATGAAGAGCATAACGCTCTAGGTCCTTCTTTTCTTTAATTTCCATTAATTTTTCTTATTTTCTTTTTTAGAATCCAAAAACTTTTGATATTCAGGCATTACAATCTCTAGTGCTTCTTGAGGGGTATCTACTATATATACAAAATCAAAATCTTTATCACTTATAAGTTGCCTAAAATTAGGCTCTTCATGCATCCAATCAATAAGTCCTTTCCAGAATTTTTTATCTAGTAAGATGATAGAACGTCTTTTAATATGTCTTACTTGAACTAGTTGCCAGCTAAAAAATAGCTCTAATAGTGTTCCGATTCCACCAGGTGTGCAGATTACAATGTTAGAAAGTCTCATAAAATCGTCTAATCTGTATGAAAAACGATAATGATGTCTTCTAACATCTAGGTGCATATTTGGGGCTGGTTCAAAATCTAACTGAATTGGCAATCCAAAAGAAAGGCTTGAATTGTGACTTTCTTGTTGCCCAGCCCTTGCACCGCGGTTTCCAGCTTCCATAAGTCCTGGGCCGCCCCCTGTTAGTACATCAATTCCTTCTCTTGCTAAGAGTCTAGCAAGCTCATAAACACTTTTGTAAGTCGGGTTACCGTCTTTTATTCTTGCACTTCCAAAAATGCAAGCTCTAAAAAATTTTCCTTCATCAAGCTTAAACATTCTTTCTTCAATTAGCATTGCTCTTTGATGTAAAAACCTTAATCTTTCATCTAAATGTTTTTTAATATCAGCATTTTCTACTAATTCATTATTTGATTCTTCTTTTGTTCTGAATTTTTTATATGCACTTGATGCGTTTCTTTCTGCTACCTTTATATTCTCTTTATTGTTATCAGTCATTATAAAACTCCTAAAGCAAAAACGTATTAAAAAACATTAACTCTCTGTATTTTATATCGGAAAGATAATAAAATAAGTATATGATAATTGAAAAAAAATTAATAGCGGGAATTGATGAGGTAGGACGTGGCCCACTAGTAGGACCAGTAGTAATAAGTGCTGTAATATTAGGAGATTATAATAATAATGATATTACCGATTCTAAGAAACTTTCTCCTAAAAAACGCGAAATATTATCTAGTGAAATAAAAAATAATGCTTTTTCATGGGTTATTGTTAGTATTGGACCTGACATCATTGAAGAAAAAAATATCTTAGGTGCTACTTTGTATGGTACGAAAATAGCAGCTGAAAAAGTAGGTGCAGATTATCTTTTAATAGATGGTAATCAAAAAATTGATACTAAAATTCCTCAAGAAACAGTGGTTAAGGGAGATTTACTTTGCAAAGAAATATCTGCAGCTTCAATTATTGCAAAGGTATGGCGTGATAACTATATGAAAGAGTTAGCAAAAAATTATCCACAATACGGTTTTGAAAAACATGCAGGATACCCAACAAAAGCACACATTGAAGTTATTAAGCAATACGGCCCAACAAAATTCCACAGGCAAGCCTTTAGGGGAGTCAAAGAATTTACAGAATCAAATTCATTTTTTGAAAATTATAAAGAAAACGTTGTCTTGTATAAAAAAGAAAATAAAAATTCACATGACTTTGGGATATATTGGGAAATGGGGGGAAAGAGAAGCTTGTAGGTATCTTAAAAAACAAGGATATTATATAGAAAAAGTTAACGTTAGAAATAAAGTTTCAGAGCTTGATATTGTTGGTTTTAAAAAAGGAGAGCTTATTTTTGTTGAGGTTAAGACAAGACATATAAAAAATGCAATGCTTTATCCTATTTTTGAAACAATAAATGATAATAAAATTAGTCATATAGAAAGAGGGATTAGAATTTACATAAGTGAAAATTATGCAATTTTAAAAAGAAGACGTATAAAAACTATTAGAAGTGATTTTATTTTTATACATTATAAGAATTCTTTCTTAGGGTTTCCTAAAAAGGTTGAGATTATATGGAAAAAAAGTGATATGGAAAATGAATTTAGTTAAAAAAATAATATTCCGATATTACTATCATAAAAACAAACTTATTTAAAACTAATAGGAGTTTTTTATATGGTGAACCTTAATGTAACTTCTACAGTTAATAAAGATGCATTATCAACAAATCTTACAAGAGGAAGTCAAGAAGTAAAAGATGAACGCCTTAAAAATGCAAAAAATATGGTTGCAAAATTAAATGAACAAGAAGAGGCAAGGGCCCTTTTAAAATTTTCTTTTGGCTGTATTCTTACATTAATTCTATTTGTTGTTTCATATTTTATTGTTTCATTGTTTTTATTTAAAGGTAACGAATTTATTCTTCAAATTTTCTACGCTGGGTTATTATCAGGATTTTTAGGGTATATTATAACAGTTCTTATTATTGTTACAGGAACTTTTTTTGATTCAAGAGATTATTCTTTGTTATCACTTCTTTTACCAGTTATTATTCCTTTAGGAGTGTTTAGTAAAAAAATAAGGAAAATAGTAGGAATTAGTATAATTTTTCATATACTATTCATATTATTAATTGTGTTAAGTGTATTTTTAATATGTGTTTTCCAAGAAATAACTCTTTCACAATTACCAATAATATTAAAGAGTAATCTTGTTGCGAGTGGTTTTAGCACTGATAATATTATCAATGCATTCAAGAATTTTATATCATACTTTTTCGGGCTTGATGATCATAAGTACGATTCGTAATTTATAGTAAAGATAATAAAAAAAAGCGCCAAGTCGAAAAATCGACTTAACGCTTAATTACGACGAAATCTAGGAAGCTTTGTATTGAGTACAAATGACATTTGCAAAATCTGCAAATGTGTACTTTTGTGCATCGCTACGGATTTCCTTAACTTTAAGTAGAAAGGCTTCTACTTTGCTTTCAACAGTATCGATGTCGTCATGCTCATCAATACAGATGTCGTCATACTCATCAATACAATAGAAAGCTGATTCAATAAAGTCGCACTGACTTTGTAAAAGGGCTTTAACCAGTTTGTTCTCAGAGAGCTCTAAGATAGTGTTTAGTCCTTGACTTGTAAGGTATAAAAACCTCTTATGCCTCAAGATAGCAAGGGGCGGGAGATTTTTTGGCTTAGCTTTGTTAAGGACTTCTCTTAGACTACGAATGAGCGAAAGTATTTTTCTTACATCGTCGCAAATTCCTTGGTTACTCGCAACTCTTGAAAATCGCGCAAGCCTGAATAAAAATACTTGCTCATCTAAATCGAACATGGAATAAGCATCCAAGATCTCTTTAGAATCCATTATGATTTGAACCTTTCGTGAAAAATATGTTAAAGATACAAAAGCATCCCTTTGAACCTAATGTAGGAAAAACTCTAAGAAGAAATCTCTCCTATAAAAACCGAGACTTTAGGATAAGGTTATTTACTAAAAAAGTAAAGAATTATTTTTTAGAATAATTTAGGGTCTACCCAAACACCGTGGTCATAATTTATACCATCACTAGTTCCTTCCATAACAATCTCTAATATGTTTATATTACTAACATTAACATTTGCAAATGCTGCTTTATCTCCAGATTTCATTATATTAGATTGCCACAAAACCCTACCATCGCCTAAAATTTTAAAAATAATACTTCCTAGTTCGCCGTCTTCTTTTTGTAAATAATCAGGAAGTCCAGCGCCTATTGAAAAAGATTTATAGCGTCCTTTTAATCTGTATTTAACTTTAGAGTTTGCATGTAATCCAAAAATGCGTCCAAATTTTTTGTTATTTAACAAAACTTCCTTGTCGACAACACTTTTTCCAATTTTCGGTTCTCCCCAATCTTGTTGAACATAAAAGGAATCGACATCATCAATTTGTAAATTAACTTCAAACACCCTATCACTTGCTTTTCTTTCGATTGGGTTTGCTAGATGGTTTGTTCTTTCGCAGCCAGGACATTTTAAATCCCATGCAGGGTTAAGAGCTAATTTACTTATATCATTAGTAGGTATTTCTTTATAGTAAGTAAGAGGTGAGTATATAAAAAATGCTATAATTGATAATATGCATAAAAAACTAATTAATGAAATTTTAAAAATCTTTGATACTTTAAAGCAAAAGATTTTATTAATATTTTTAATAAGCATTGCAGCGATAAATAGTGAAAATAATAAAGCAGGGAAGTAATGATATAAATACATTACTCTATTAATTAATCCTATTGCCGACATATAACCAAGATAGGATAACAATAAAACGATAAAAACATCTTTATCATTATCATCTATAATTTGTAATTTATCAAAACAAGAAATTATTAAAATGCTAACGCCAATAATAATACCGATAAGTCCTATAGCCCAAACAACAGGGTTTGATTGAAGGTATAAATACTTGGTTTTTTGATTTTGAGTGCTTTGAACGTATTGAATTGCTCGAGCTCCAACGGGCCACATATAAAAAGGACTTCCATTTTCTTTTTCAGAACATAAATTAAGTTTTGGAACACCTGCTTCATATTGTTTTACAAAACCAAATGCATTGTGTTTAAACATTGTAAAAAAATTGGCTAACTTAGCTCCTTGCTTGTTATCTAATATATTTTTTATCTTTTCATTATTTTTAATAAAATAACCTTTTGCATCAAGGGAAGATATGATTTTTGTACCATTTGCAAAATGATATTCCCAAACGGCAAAGTAAGTAATAAAGAAAGGTATTAAAAAGATTAGAATATATTTTAAAAAGTTAAACTTATGTTTATATCCTAAGAAAATTAAATAAATAGGGAAAATAATATTTATAAGTCCTGTAACTTTTGTAGTAAGTATTAAGGCAAAACTTACGCCTAGTAATATTGTAAAAATTATTGTACTGATGTTGCCTTTGGTGAAACTACTATTAGAAGAACTAGTAATGATTTTATCTCTTATAAGAAGACACAAATACAAATTTAGAGTCATAAAAAATAGCAATGTAGAGTCTAACATTGCGGCTCTAAAATGAATAATCATAGCATTATCAAATGCATAAAACAAAGAGAAGCAAAAAGCTAAAAGGTTACTTTTTGTAATGTTTTTAAAGACTAAAAAGAGAAGTGGGGCAAGAAGCCACGCAAGGAGCATTGGAAAAAATCTGTAACCTGCAAAAGAAAATTTTTGAGGTAAATCAGCGCCATCTGCTTTCATTTTTTTTAATAATTGATCGTTTTTGTCATTATATTTAAGAAGTTGTTCTCCCCAAGCTATGAGCATTTTTCCAAAAGGTGTGTGGGGTTCCATAAAAACTATATGATTTATGTATTTTTGTGCGCTTGCAACATGATAATGTTCATCCCAGATAAATTTATTGTAAGAATCTCTGTTATGAAAATATGTGAAAAAGGATACAGTAGTTACTAAAACAATACAAAGAAGTGATAACAAACGCTCTTTATTTAAATGCATATAAAACTCATAAAATAAAAAATTACAATATTCTTGTCATATTAAAAAATATTAAATAAACTTTTTAACTATGAGTTTAAATAAGATTTATGAATTGTCAATTTTTTTAATTCCTCTTCTTATTAGTGTTATTTTGCATGAAATAGCTCATGGATTTGTGGCATTAAAATTAGGTGATAATACTGCTAAAAGATTAGGTAGGCTTAGTTTAAATCCTATAGTTCATATTGACTTATACATGACTATCCTATTTCCACTTATGTTAATTCTAGTACATTCACCATTTATTATAGGAGGCGCAAAACCTGTTCCAATTAATCCAATGTATTTTAAATCTCCAAGGAAGGGAATGGGGATAGTTGCACTTGCCGGGCCTCTTGTAAACTTATTTCTGGCTATAATTTCTTATATTTTATTAAAAATAATTGTAGTCTTAAATATGTTTTGGGATTATTACTTATTTGAAATAGTATCATCATTTATTATCCCTTATTTTCAAACAGCAGTTGTTATAAATGTTATTCTTATGGTATTTAATTTAATTCCAATCCTTCCTTTAGATGGAGGGAGAGTCGTTAATGCGCTGCTTCCTAGAAAGTTTGCTTTTTACTACTCAAAAACAGAGAAATATGGTTTTATAATCTTGTTATTATTTGTTTTTAGTAATTGTTTTTCCAAGATTATTTTACCAATTATGCATTTTGTACTAAAACTTGTCTTTTAACTATTGGAAGATCGTAAAAAATTATGTTATTTTATACACTTATGTATTAATAGATTTTTAATATTACCCAAGAAAGATTTTTTAATATTTTTGATAGGATATTTATATTATGAATGATAATTCGAAAAGATTAGCAATGGCCATAGTTTTAAGCGTTATTGTTACCGTAATGTATATGAATATGTTTGTGCCTAAGCCAATTGTTAATAATCAAAATTTAAATAATGTTCAAGCTACTAGTCAAGCAAGTGTTAATCAAGCAAATGTAGCAAATAATCAAGTGGCAAATCAAAATTTAAATATTAATAATGTTAATAACAATAATGCTAACAGTAACTCAAATCCAGTTCAGGTTAACAATAATGTTGAAAAGCAACGTATTCCAACATTAGAAGAGTTGCGCGAAGCTTCAAAGAAGTTTATTACAAATGTTGCCGAAATCGAAATTTCAGAACTTGGCGGAAGGATTATATCATATAAATTAAGAAAGTATCACAAGGCAGTAGATTCTCAAGAGCTTGTTGAGCTTATAGATGTAAAACCAAATGGTTTATATCCATTAGCGTTAATTTATGATAATGGAAAAAGAGATGATTTAGTAAAATATAGTTTTAGTATTAATAGTAATAATGTTAATAAAATTGATGAAAATACTTTTGAGATTCAAGGTGATGCACAAATTGTGTTAACTTCTGATGCTGATAATTTAAAGAAAGTTATAACACTAAAAACTGATTCATATCTTTTTGATGTATCTTTTCCTACATTGTCAAATACGGATAATGCTTGGATAGAATGGAATAATGCTTTAAATAATATTGATATAGATCGTTATAATGAGTTTTCAATTTTATATTTATTAAGAGATAAAAAAACAAATGTTGATAGCATAAACTCTTATAAATTACCAAGTGATTATGCACCTATTGTTGATTTAGGTGATAATATATGGCTAAGTGCTGGTTATAAATATTTTGCAAATATTCTTATTCCTCAAGCTACGGGTAATAATACTCGTTATGGAGTTATAAATGGCAATTTAGTTTTGCAGGGAAAATTATCTTCCGAGTCTAAAAATATTAAGGTTTACGCAGGTCCAAGAGATAAGGACATATTAGTTAGTGAAGGATATAGTCTTGAGAAAAGTATTAATTTTGGATTTTTCACATTTATTGCAGCTCCGTTACATAGTGTTTTAAAATTCTTTTACAAAATTTTAGGAAATTATGGTTTAGCGATTATTCTATTAACTTTAGTTATTAAATTATTATTTTTACCTTTGACATCAACTAGCATAAAATCAATGAAGAAGATGTCAGACTTGCAACCTAAAATGCAAGAGCTTAGGAATAAGTATGGAAAAGATCCAGCTGAAATGCAAAGACAGACGATGGAGCTTTATAAGAAATATAATGTTAATCCATTAAGTGGTTGCGTTCCAATATTTATTCAAATACCAGTATTTTTTGGCTTATATTCAGCTTTACTTAATTCTATAGATATTAGACAAGCTCCTTTTGCTTTATGGATTACTGACTTATCTGTAAAAGAGGAGTTGCATGTATTTGGTATTGGTGTCCCCGTGATGATATTACTTATGGGGTTAAGTATGTTTATTCAACAATTAACTACACCAACAGTTGGTGATCCAGCGCAAAGAAAAGCAATGCTTATAACGCCTATTATATTTACTGTAATTTTTATAGTTAGTCCATTTCCATCTGGTTTAGTATTATATTGGTTAACAAATAATTTGATTTCTATTGTTCAACAAAAAGTATTAAAAGCAGAAGGTGATAAGATTTCGCCATTAAAGGGAACATTAATAGGTAGTGCTGTAATTTATGGGCTAGCGTATATTTTAACACTTTTATAAATTCTTAAAGTATACAATATGCAAGATTTTAAAACGATAACAGCGCCTGCAACTAAAGTTATACCGTCTGGTATATGTGTTATTAGAGTTAGTGGACCAGAAACTAAAAATGTTATTAAAAAAATATTTGTTTCTAAGGAATCGCCTATCGATAATAAACGTGTTGCAACTTATGGAAAAATCATTAATCCAAGAAATCTAGATAAGATAGATAGTGGGGTTATCGTTTTTTATAATGCTCCGTATAGTTACACTGGAGAGGATGTTGCAGAGATTAGTGTTCACGGGAATCCATTAATTGTAAAAAATATTTTAAGTGTTCTTTATGAGCTTGGAGTTGATCCTGCTGGGCCAGGAGAGTTCACTAAGCGTGCTTTCTTAAATGGAAAATTAGACTTAGTTCAAGCAGAAGCTGTTAATGATGTTATTTTATCTAATGCTGATGAAGCATTAAAGCTTTCTAATGAAAATTTGGAAGGTAAATTTTCAAATGCCATAAGTAAAATAGGTGGTCCTTTAAGGGATATTTTAGCAGAGCTTGAAGCAAATATTGATTTTCCAGAAGAGGACATTAGTCCAAGCTCTTTAGAAAAAATAAAGAATGATTTAAATAATTCAAATAAGATTATAAAAAATTATATTGATACGTTTAATTACGGTGCATGTGTTAGAGATGGATTTAGAGTTTTAATTTTAGGAATTCCTAATGTTGGAAAAAGTAGTTTATTAAATAAATTGTTAAATAAAGAGAGAGCAATTGTTACAGATATTTCAGGAACAACGAGAGATTTAATTGAAGAGCATGCAACTATAAATGGGTTAGAGTTTATTTTTTGTGACACAGCAGGGATTTGTAAAACAGATAGTGAAGTTGAAAGGATAGGGATTGATTTAGCAAAGAAAAAAATTGACTGGGCAAATTTAATTTTATTAATAATAAGTAAAGATTCAATTGAAGAAAGTAAAAAACTATATAATTTTTTAAAGGAGCAAGGAAAAAATTTTTGGATTATACAAAATAAGATTGATGTTTCGGATGTTAAGTTAGATTTTGTAAAAGATGAAAAAGTTATAAAAATTTCTGCATTAAAAAATCAAAATATTGATGTTTTACTAAATGAGTTAGAAAAAGAAGTTAAGTCTAGATATGTAGCAAGCGAAGCCTCGGTTGTCGTAACAAATGAAAGACATTTATCATGTTTAAAAAAAGCGTATGATGCATTATCTTCTTGCTCTAATGCAATTAATGATAATCTTCCTTTAGAAATAATAAGTTCTGAGTTGAGAATTGCTTTAAATGCCTTAGAGGAGATTATTGGAAAAACCTATACAGAGGATATTTTAGGAAAAATCTTTTCAAAATTTTGTATTGGAAAATAAAATCTCAATGTAAAATGAGCTTGTTCCCTTAGTTATGAATCAAAATAAAAATATGTAAACTAGAAATAATATAATATTTTTAGATAGTTATATAATAAACTTTAAATAAACTGAAACAAAACTTCATAAAACAGGATTCTATTTTTACTTAAATCAAATGAGTTTAAAAATTTTTTTTATAAGAGAGGTTAACATGACATTAAAAAACTTATTAGCGTTAAAAGATGGATTAGAAGAAAACAATATTGAAGTTCGTAGCCAAGATGTTGAGGTTGGTAATACATATCCTATATATGGCATGATAACAAAATTTTTAGATCAAAAAGATGACTGTTTAGAAGTTGAAATTAACTTTTCAATTAAAGCTAAGATGGTTGTCCCTGAAGCAGATAATGTAGAGATTTTAAAGAGACGTTCTTTTGAGCCAGGAATTTTTATTTCTGAGATTTTATCAAAAGATGAAGGATTAGAAGTTAAATGCAACACAGTTGTATTTGGAAAACAAAAAGAACAAGAATTAAATTAAATAATGAACAAATAAAGAAAAGGAGAAATAGTAAAAGATTTTTAAACTCATATTTAAAACCCCCACAAGCAAAAAATAAAAAGCCCCCACTTAAGCAAAAATAAAAAGCATCAGAGAAATTTATCTTTGATGCTTTTTTCATTTGTAGTAAAAATATTTTCATATCTTTATTATAACTATGTAAGGATAAAATCCTCCTTGATATACTTTTCGTTTTTCAATTACTTTTAAATTTAAAGATTTAATAACTAGCTCTAAGTTTTTAATATCTTGTGTAATTAGTCCTAAATTTCCCTCTTGTTTTACCACTCTTAAAAGCTCTCTTAGTGTATCTTGATATAATTTAAAATTATCCTTTATATTTCCTATATTTTCACCCCAAGGAAGATCTGAAAGCGCTAAATCAAACTCGTTATCTTTAAAAGTTAAACTTGTAGCATCCATATTATAAATTTCAATTTCACTATGCTTTGAATTGTCTATATGTTCCTTACATATTTTTAATACATTTTCATTATTATCAATTCCAACAATTCTATTTAATTTTTTTCTTTCCGAAGCTTCAATTAATATTGTCCCTGAACCACACATCACATTTAACAAATTATCGCCCTTTTTAGGACGAGCTAAATCATACAAAATATTTGCTAAAATAGGATTTAATGCACCAACAAAATTTTTTGTTTTCCAATTTCGTTGACTTAAGGGACGAGATGAAAGTCTTACAAAAACCTCCCAAGCATCAATTTGTTTATTTGGTGATTTTCTAAATCTTAAAAGTATATCACCATTTTCTTTATCATAAGTTAAACCTGTAAAATGAGTAATTTTGGAAATTATTTCTTTAAATGTCTGAGAATCACTCCCAGCGGCACTAATCTTAAAAGTTTTAGGTTTAAAATCTAGTGAATTTTTTGAAGCTTTTTGAATATGAAGACAAATTTCTGACATATATTTAATATTTAATAAATTCCCTGGGCCTTTTGCTGGAAAACATAATAAATAATAAATATTTACCATTTTTTTTAATGTTTTTAACTTGTTATAATCTTCACTTGCACTAAAAATTATTAACTCATCGCTTCCACTTTCAAAAATTTGAGTATCTTTTCCTAATTTTAGAATTTCGGCTTGTGCTAAATCCTTTGTGCCTTTTAAACAGTCTGCGGCAAATAATAAAATACTGTTCATTTATTTTTACTCCCTTACGATATTAAAGTTAATAGATTATAATAAATTAACTAACTATAATACAGAGGAAAATTAGCTATGACACAAATACCAGAATACCAATTTAACCTTCCAACTGTTTCAGGTTTTGAAAAAGAAGTTGAAGAAGTAATAGAACAAAATAAAAATAAAAATTATTATTTTGAAACATCACCTTACAACTTTTCAAAAATAAGGTCTGCTTGCAGTATCGCTCTTCATTGCCATCAACCACTAATTCCAGCAGGTGGATATGATTTACAAACAGCAGAACTTATAAGTAATTTAAAATATATGATGGATAATCAAGGAATAGGAGATAATCACAACGCTCCTGTATTTCTTTGGTGCTATAAACGTATGGGAGAATTTATTCGAGAACTTGCAAATCAAGGAAAAGAACCACGTTGTATGCTTGAATATACAGGTGAGCTTCTTTATGGACTTCGTAATATGGGAGCTAATGATGTAATTGATGCACTAAAAACTATAACTTGTGATAATCGTTACAATAGATATATTGAATGGCTTGGTTGTCCCTGGGGACATGCAGTAGCGCCATCAACTCCGATGCAAGATTACAAGCTTCATATAAAAGCTTGGCAACAATATTTTGCTTCAATTTTTGGACTTGATGCATTAGCTAGAGTACAAGGATTTTCACCATCAGAAATGGCACTTCCAAACCACCCCGATACTGCTTATGAATATGTAAAAGCATTAAAGGAATGTGGATTTAAATGGCTTCTTGTTCAGGAACACACGGTTGAGCTTTTAAATGGCGAAGGCTTAAAGCAAAAACATCTTCCTCATTTACTTGTTTGTAAAAATTCAAATGGTGAAGAGGTAAATATCGTAGCTTTAATTAAGACTCAAGGAAGTGACACAAAACTTGTTGCACAAATGCAGCCTTTTTATGAAGCACAAAGTTTATCTCGCATAGATTTTGCTGGAAAAAATATCCCTATGTGTGTAAATCAAATTGCAGACGGAGAAAATGGGGGAGTTATGATGAACGAGTTTCCACCAAAATTTAAAGAAGTTTCTTCATCTTTAACAAAAGATTCAGATGTAGTTTTAATGAATGGAAGTGAATATTTAGGACACTTTTTTAACGCTGGAATTAGAGAAGAAGATTTACCTAAAATTCAACCTATGCATCAAAAAATGCTTTGGGATAATTATAATATAGGAGACGGTCCTGAAAAATTAAAAGAAGTTATCGCAGAACTTCCAAAGAAAGATTATAGATTCAATATGGAAGGTGGAAGCTGGACAAATAATATTTCATGGGTTCAAGGTTATGAAAATGTGTTAAAGCCTATGGAAAAGGTAAGTGTTTTATTTAATGAAAAAATACTTCAAAATAATGTTTCATCAAAAGACGAAAGATATGCAAAGGCTCTTTTTTATTTAATGTGCGCCCAAACAAGTTGCTTTAGATACTGGGGACAGGGGGTTTGGACAGATTATGCAAGAGAAATTTGCAGACGTGCTGAAGAATATTTAAGATAATTTTATAGCTTGAATTTTCAATTTATAATGCTTATAACCTAATCTATAGTAAATATTAATATTTTAAAAGGAATTTTTTAATGAAAAGAATCATACTTTTTTTATTAACTAATATTGCAATTATTGCTGTTATATCAATTGTTGTTAATGTGCTTGGGGTTAATAGATATTTAACAGAGGAAGGAATTGATTATTCAATGCTTTTAGCATTTAGCGCAGTTGTCGGTTTCACAGGTTCTATTATTTCTCTTTTACTTTCAAAAACAATTGCTAAATGGTCAGTTCAAGCAAGAGTAATCGAGAACCCATCAAATGAAGAAGAAGCATGGCTTAAAAATACAGTTTCAAGTTTAGCATCACGTGCAGGATTAGAAATGCCAGAAGTTGCAATATATCATGGCGCTCCTAATGCTTTTGCTACAGGTCCTACGAAATCAAATTCTCTTGTCGCAGTTTCAGATGAACTTTTGGCTTCTATGAACAGAAACCAAGTAGAGGCGGTTTTAGCACATGAAATAAGTCACGTTGCAAATGGTGACATGGTAACTTTAACTTTAATTCAAGGCGTTGTTAACACATTTGTAATTTTCTTTGCAAAAATTGCAGCATTTTTTGTACAAAGCCTTGTTAATAGGGGTGATGATAGTAGAGACTCAAGAGGATCTATGGATTCTGGCGTTTATTATCTTTGTGATATCGTGTTTCAAATTTTATTTGGTATTTTAGCTAGTATAATTGTTTGCATGTTTTCAAGAAAGCGTGAATATAGAGCAGATGCAGGAGCTAAAAATCTTATGGGTACAGGTAAGTATATGATAGAGGCTTTAGAAGTTTTAGGTGGTTTAAGAACTAAACCACTTCCAGAATCTTTAGCAGCATCTGGTATTTCTGGCGGAAAAATGATGTCATTATTTTCAACACACCCTAGTATAGAACAAAGAATCGCTGCCCTAGAAAAAAATTAGAGATGCATCCAAGATTGCGTCGTTATTTGAGAGATGCGCCGTCCTCGCTGTACTAATAGTACAGCTGCGGGGTGCGCACTCTCAAATGCCTAGCACTCTTGGCGCCTCTCTAATTTTTTTAATAACAGATGTATCCAAAATAGCTGCGATATTTGACAGATGAGCCGTCCTTACTGTACTAATAGTACAGCTGCGGGGTGCGCACTCTCAAATGCCTAGCACTCTTGG
>CAKMMH010000026.1 GCA_927798255.1 uncultured bacterium
TAAAAATTTTAGAAAAGTTTTTACAATTTTACTCATTTAGAAATATTATTCATTTACAAGCTTTTCGATAGCTACAACTACATCATCAAGAGTTCTAATTTGTTTAAAATCTTCTGGATTAACTTTTTTCTTAATAATTGTTTGAAGTTTTACAATTAAATCAACAGCATCGATACTATCTAAGTCAAGCTCTTCAAAAAGTTTAACTTCAGGTACTAATTTTTCTTCATCACATTCGAAATCGTTTACCAAAATTTCTTTTACCATTTTTAGGATATCTTCTTTTGTGTACATAAAATTACTCCAATATGATGCCTTTACTTTCTGCTATAAAATTTGCAAGTGTTTCAACAGAATAAAAATATTTCTTATTTTCTTCTTTACTTGATTTAAATGTTAAATCGTATTTTTTCTTTAATGCCATACCAAGCTCAAGAGCGTCAATAGAATCAAGTGAAAGGCCTTCACCAAAAAGTGGAGCTTGAGTTTCAATATCATCGGCACTCATATCTTCTAAATCCAATGATTTAATAATAATTTCTTTAATTTCGGATTCTAGCTCCTCGCGCTTCATTAAAACAACTCCTTTATGTGAATAGGCTTAAAAAATATATTTTTTAGGCCTAACTATCAGAAATACTTATATAATACTTTAACTTTGAAGTCAATAAAGAGGGACTATTAAGCTATATTTTTCAAAGGGTCACATAAACTTTGATTTTAATTGGTTACCTAAAAGTTTGTAAATTTATCTCAGACAACGACCATTTCTAAAATAACCTTCTAAAATCTCACTATTTAATAAACTTTTACTTTAATTGTTCGAACAACTATTCTAAGATACGCAACTTTATAATAACTTTTATTGATATAGTATAGAGATTAGATTAAAAGTATTATCGTAATTATTAGTATTAAAACTGTAAATATATTTTAATAATTATTTAATTATGTTTGAATATAATTTTTTTCCAGAAAACTATGATGCTAATATTAGACCACCTGATGGAAAAGGTCACTTCTTAACTTCGCACTTTCACACTTTAAATTCCAATTTTATATCTAATAACTATAAAGACAATGTAAGAATTTGTTTTTCATCTATGGGAAAAATTAAAATTTATAAAGATAGGTTTGGAAATGGTGAAGCTACATTTGAAGAATTTTTATCTCAATTTTTAAACGATGAGTATTCAACTCAATCATGTTATCTTCATAAAAAAAGTAGATATTGTGGAGGAGGTGTATATGATCCTAAATGCCATACCGCATTAAGAATAATTGCAGGAAAAAATTTTTTGAATCAATTTATGTATGAAAATTTTTCTCCTAGTGTCGCATCTACATGGCTTAAAGTTTCAAACGGAGAATTATTACCACTTAAGTTTAGAAAACATTTTGATTTTTCACCAGTATTTGATATTACAAAGGAAAATGAAAACTATAATATTCATTCAAGATTTTGTGGAATGTCAATTGAAAATACTTTAAAAGAATTAGGACTTAGTGATGTTGATCAAGCAGTGTGGGACAAATGGAAGCAAAGAAAAGTTAGAGAACAGAAAGTTCCGTTTATTAGGCTTCAAATAGATGCAATAACTCAGAGAATCGAAGAAAAATTAGGAGATAATATATCAAAAATTTTTAAAACCGATTTAAAAATATTTAATGATTTTGTTACACATGGTGATTACAACAATCTAGAAAAAATTGACAACTATATTGAATATTTGAACGATAAATTATCGGCATGGGATTATAAAGACATTGCAGAAAGACAATACGCTTTTGTCTTATTACTTTTATTCAAATCTATGTATATAGAAAATTCATTAAAAATGTTCAAAATTGATCATGGGCATTTACATTTTGGAAATGTAACTTTTGAATTAATTGATAAAGACGAAAAGAACCCAGATATAACTAACTTACCAATCAACGATCATATTTTATTTAATAAAAATGTTTTCTTACAAAATCCAAAAAAATACAATTTAATTTTAAGATTAATTGATTTAGGAAAATTAGCAGTAAAAATTTAGACTTATTTTAAAAGGAAAATCAAAATGAAAAATCTATTATTTGAAAATGTCATTTCAAAATTTGCTAAACCTTATAATGCAAAAAGTAACGCAACAAGATGTAGGTGTATTCTTTTAAACAAAGATGGCGATAAAGTAGCAATGATTAAAAGAACAAAGCAAAATGAAAAAGTATATTATGTTTTTCCTAGTGGTGGAGTTGACAAAAAAGCTCCATAGACACAATGTATAGGGAAATTAATGAAGAATTAGGATTAGCAAAAGAAAAAGTAAGTTTGATAGAAGATTATTTTATTGAAGATATGGATATATTTAAGAACGCTGTCAAAGAAGAGCATTTTTCATATTTAATATTTCTGGGTAATGCAAACACTAATGAACCCTTAAATATTTCATCGACTGCACCAGAACTATCAAGAAATAATGGTATTTATGAACCAACTTGGATTTCATTAAGTGATATCGAAAAATTGAATATAAAACATAACTATATGCAAAAAGTAATTATTGAATGTTTGAAATGATCTTGCCTGTATTTACATATCTTTTTTAATTTTATTATTATTAAAAGAAAATATTATGCAGTCATTAAAGAATAGTTCATGGGAGATTGATAAAGAAATTCAACCCTATATTCATGATATAACTAGGGGCTTCTTATACGTTACTGAAAGATGCAATATGAATTGCAGAGGATGTTACGTTAGTGCTAATTGCAAAAGACAAGATTTTTCTTTAGATTTTGCATACAAAGCAGTGAATACTTTAATTAAACATGGAGCAAAATCTATAACACTAATGGGCGGAGAGCCAACTCTTTGGAAAGACATAGTAAATATCGTAGAATATATTATTAAAAACAAAGTAAAAGTTGTTATAGATACTAATTGCGAAAGCCAATCATTAAACATATTAGAAAAAATAAATGCTTTTAATTCTGACATTAAAAAATTCATTAGATGGAATGTTAGCATTGATTCCCACGATGAAAAAAAACATGATTTAGCAAGGAAAAATGGAAATTGGAAAAATGTTTTAAAATTTGTAAAGTTAGCCAAGGCTCTAGGTTTTACTGTTTCAGCAACTTGTACAATAACCTCAGAAACAAATTCACAAATATTAGAAATTTTAAGATTCTTAGAAAATATTGGAATTGAGGAGTGTAACCTTCATGCAATATCATTAGAAGGAAATGCAATTAACCGTAAAGAGTTATTAAATAGTTATTCTGATTGGAATAATATGAGAGAGAAAATATTATCAATTAATAACTTTAAAGATCTTAATATTAGATTCCCAATTTTATATGCTCCAAAAGATCCTGGTAAATTAAGTCAAACTATATTTAAAAATATTGATCCAAATAAGATATATCGATGCATAGGTGCTCATAATGCAGATAGATTAGGCATAAGAGCAAATAATACTATTCATGTCTGTGCATTAATTGGTTTCATGGGTTTACAAGGATTTTATGTGAATAACAATACACTTAAAAAGATTACAAATAAGTCCTCGCGCTCAACTCTAGGTCTAGCTAAATCAAATGAAATTGATTTATTTAAAATGTTTGATAAAAATAAGAAAATTTTTTGTCCAGCAACAAAATACACAAATGAAGAAATATACTGTCAATGTCCAAAAGATCAAGCTCTAGTATGTAGAAGCATAAAAATATTAAAACCAAGCATTAACAATAAAAATTATTTTACGAAAAATTATCCATCAAATCCTAATTTAATTATTTTATAGAATTTTTAATCTTTATTAAAATTTCACTTATATTTCAGATATATATACGTTATTCCCAACTTCATTATTAATTTAGATCAAAAAAGCACTCTCTCAATTTCTTCTGTCAGCCTTACAGCCTGTATATAGTGTGATGATTCATCAAAATTTGAAGGAAAGATTTCGTTAAGAATAGTGATAATAAAATTTGTTCTTTTACTTCCTACCTTATACCATTTCTGCGACTTAGTAAGAACTCTTGGAGAATTAAAAATCTTTATGGGTAATATCGGCGCTTTTGCTCTTAAGGATGCTTGTGCAAAACCTCTATGAAGCTTTAATTCTTGATTTGTATTTTCTAAAGGCGACCTTGTCCCCTCTGGAAAAATTATAAAATTATAACCTTCATTAATCGCTTTTACAGCATCATTAAGTACAACACTAGGATCAAAATTATTTACAATATATATCTTCCTTATTATATGCTTTATAAAAAAATTATTAGCTAACTTTCCCTTAACAATACAAACTGAATTTGGAACAATAGAAATAAGAAGCACAATATCAATTAATGATGGATGATTTGCAACGACAACACGACCTTTTAAATTTTTAATTTTTTCTTTATTCTCGACTTTAACTTTTATAAGCCTAAAAAATGACATTACAAAAACAAAAATCTTCCAAGAGTAATGAACGGTATTTATTAAAACATATCTTTGATTTTTTTTAGGAACAATTAAAAGAGTAAGAGGGAAAATAACAGTCCCAATAAGGAATCCCCCTATTCCAAAAATGGCAAAACAAAATACTGTAAAAAAAGATCTAATATATCTCAATTTTTTTAAAATTATCCTTTTACTAAAAAGTATTTACTCTGAAATTTTTTGTTATTTCCGTTCAAAAAATTAATAACTTCTAAAAAACTAGTATTTTTATTTATATCAAAAGAAGTTGTATCAATTAAAATCTTTCTTACATTTTCTTTTACATCCTTACATTTTATATTTTTTGAAAGTAAAACTCCAAATCCAAAACCATGCTTAAATTCTTCTGTAATATCCTTGTTAACTTCTTTATAAAAATCTGGTATTGGTTCTTCAGCATATACAAGAAGGACATCTTCTTTTGAACTAATAGCCTCTAATAATGAAGAATCAATTGTATCTTCATTACTTGCTATCGTAGTGTAATTATTCTTTAATTTATTAATGATTGTAAACATTCCTAAAGCCGCATTATGAACTGAATGACTAAATCCTGCAGGGGACATCTCTTTTTCGTTATACATCTGCTCTATTAATTTTATAGTTTCTCTCCATTCTCCAAAACGAGAAGCAAAAATAATCTTTACATTCTCATCTATAGGTAAAAGATTGTTTGTAATAAAAATTCCAATTTTTTCAATTAAGGTTAATCTTCTTCTAATAAGCGAGGGAATAAAATTTACGTTAGGACACTCCTCATTAGAGTCCCCTTGCCAAACAAAATATTTCTCTAAATAAAAGACATTATTCATACTTGAAAATATACACACCATTAATTATAGTAAAAATATTAGTGTAAATATTAAATTTTTCAAGTTATAATATATGAATATTATTTTAACCCATTTAGGGCTAGTGTGTAGTCTAGGAACAACCCAAGACGAGATTATACATAATGCAAAATTAGGAAATCAAACATGCCTTAACTTTATCTCAACTGATATTCCAAATGAAACAGTGCCATTTTTTGAAGTTAAAGATAACAAAAAAACTCATATGAGGTGCTTTAGACTTCTTGATATTACACTAGAACAAATCATGCCACAAATTGTTAAATTAAAAGAAAAATATCCTCTTAACAAACTCGGTATTGTCTTAGGAAACACCAATACTGGAGTCCATGAAGCACAAAATGATATTAATAAGTGGTTAGAAACTAAAACAATTAATAAGAATTTTTCATTTGAAAAAATTGAGCTTGGCAGCTCGGCTACTTACCTAAAAGAGAAACTAGGCTTTCTTGGGCCCTCGTATGTTATTTCAACAGCTTGTTCTTCAAGTGCAAAAGCCTTTCAAAGCGCTAGAAATTTAATTTCAAATAATATTTGTGATGCAGTACTTGTTGGAGGCGTCGATTCTAGATGTTCTTTTGCTAATCAAGGTTTTTTTTCATTAAGTGCGCTTTCTTTAAAACACACTAATCCATTTTCAAAAAACAGAGATGGAATAAATCTTGGTGAGGGAGCAGCGCTTTTTATAATGGAAAAAGAAGAAAATATAAAAAATTATGAAACAAATGAAAAATCAATCAAACTTCTTGGAATTGGTGAAAGCTCTGATGCTTATGATTTAACAAGTCCAGACCCTACAGGAAATGGCGCTTATACTTCTATGAAACGCGCGTTAGAAGATGCTGCGTTAAATGCTGACCAAATTAATTACATTAATATGCATGGTACAGGAACAATAGCAAATGATAAAATGGAAGGAATTGCTATTTATGATTTATTTAATGATAAGATATTATGCGCCTCAACAAAATCACTAACAGGGCACACACTTGGTGCCTCTGGGGCTATTGAAGCAGCGCTATCGTGGCTTATGCTAAAATTTAATTTTATTATTCCCCATAAATTTGATAATGATTTTGACGATGAAATTCCTAAAATAAAATTAGCAAAAGGAAATGAAGATATAGAATTAAAAAATATTTTAAGTAATTCTTTTGCTTTTGGTGGAAGTAATTGTTCTTTAATTTTAGGTAAATAAAAAAGGAAAGTTTCTTAAAGATATGGAAGAACATGTTATAACAAAAAATATTAAATATGATGTAGCAAGACTTTTACCTCATAAGCCCCCTATGGTTTTTATTTCAGGTATTAAAAAGGTAGATCTTCAAAATGGTACTTTAACGGCAAAAGTAGTTATTAAAGAATCTGATATACTTTATGATAGTACAATAAAAGGTGTTCCATCTTATGCTTCTTTAGAGTATATGGCACAAGCTATAGGCTGTTTTGCTGGAATTTCAGATTTAACTTCCGACCCCAATATTGCCCCAAGAGTTGGTTTTATCATGGGAACTAGAAAATTAAGCCTAAATGCTCCCATTTTAAAGCTAGGAATGACCTATTTTGTCGATGTTCATACTTTATTTTCAGATGGCAATATAGTATCTTTTGAATGTCGTTTATATGATGATAATTTCGAAATTGCGAGTGCAACGATTAACGCATATAGACCAGATGATGTTGACGAATTTATTTTAAATTTGAAATAAAATATTATGACAGCAAAACGAATATTAATTACAGGTGCAAGTAGAGGTATAGGAAAAGGCATTGCCCTATATCTTGCAAATCTTACAAATGAAGATTACGAGTTAGTTCTTCATTACAATAATAATAAGGAACTAGCAGAAGAGTTATTAAATGAGATTTCTAATCTTCATAAAAAAGCTTCTCTTATATCTTTTGATATATCAGATAGAGAGCAAACAAAAAACGCGATAGAAAATGATATAAATGAAAATGGTGTTTATTATGGTGTAATCTGTAACGCTGGAATCAATAAAGACAATCCATTTCCATTACTTGCAGATGAGGAATGGGACAAAGTACTTCACACCAACTTAGATGGTTTTTATAATGTATTAAAACCTCTTGTTATGCCAATGGTACAAAGACGAGAAAGAGGACGAATCATTGCTATTTCCTCTATTTCAGGGCTTATTGGAAACAGAGGACAAGTAAATTATTCTGCTTCTAAAGCTGGCATCATAGGTGCCACAAAGGCTCTTGCTATGGAGCTTGCAAAACATAAAATCACAGTTAATGCGATAGCCCCTGGCGTTATTGAATCTGATATGACAAAAGATTTACCATTAGATGAAATTAAAAAACTTATCCCTATGAAACGTATTGGAAAAACAAAAGAAGTTGCAAGTCTTGTAGCCTACCTTTTATCAGAAGATGCAGATTATATTACAAGACAAGTAATTTCTGTTAATGGAGGAATGATTTAATGAGAAGAGTTGTAATTACAGGCATGGGACTAGTAAGCTCGCTTGGAAATGACTTAGAAACTTCATTTAATAGACTTCATACTTATGAAAATGCAGTGGTTAATTTAAAAGATTTACATAAATATGAAGGACTAAACACTAAGCTTGCATCTCTTGCAGATTCATTTGTAATACCTTCTCACTACACAAGAAAAACTCTTCGCACAATGGGGTCAATTTCCATAATGGCACTTTATGCAACTGAAGAAGCGTTAAAGCAAGCAGGATTAAAAATCGGTGATGAATTTTCAGATGAAATTTCAAATGGCACAACTGGAGTTTCTTACGGTTCATCTTTTGGTTCAGTAGAACCAGTTCGTGATTTTGCAAATATGCTCACAAACAACGAAGTAATGGGAATTAATTCATCTACTTATGTAAAAATAATGCCTCAAACAACAGCTGTTAATATTTCATTATACTTAAAAACGACAGGTAGACTTATTCCATCAGGAACTGCATGCACATCTGGAAGTCTTTCAATAGGATTTTCATATGAAACAATAAAAAGTGGATTACAAGATATAATGATTGCAGGAGGTGCAGAGGAGTTTAGCCCAACAGAAGTTGCAGTGTTTGACACGATGTTTGCAACTAGTTGTAAAAATGATACTCCAAAACTTACACCATCACCTTTTGATAAAAATAGAGATGGTCTAGTAATTGGAGAAGGCGCTGGAACTTTAATTTTAGAAGAATATGAGCATGCGAAAAGAAGAAACGCTCCAATTATTGCGGAAATTGTAGGGTTTGGAACGAACACAGATGGCACTCATATTACTCAACCAAATCATATTGCGATGGCAAAATGTATGGGGCTAGCATTAAAAAGTGCTTCTTTATCTTCAAAAGATATAGGTTATATAAACGCACATGGTACAGCTACTATGCAAGGTGACCTTGCTGAAACGACGGCAACGCAAAATGTTTTTGGAAGTAACACTCCTATTAGCTCTCTTAAAAGTTATGTAGGGCATACGCTTGGTGCTTGTGGTTCTCTTGAAGCGATTTGGTCAATAATGATGATGAATTCTAATTGGTATGCACCAACACTTAATTTAAACACGCCAGATGAAACGATAGGAAAACTAGATTACATTATGCACGAAGGTCGAGAGTTCTCATCAAATTTTATAATGTCAAACAACTTTGCATTTGGTGGGATAAATACTTCGCTAATATTTAAGAAGTTTATATAAAATTTCTACTAAATATTTAAAATTTATTTTTATACTTTTCTTTCAAAAATTTATGCCAGCTACGTTCAAACTTATTTTTTGAAATCTTCATGGTTTTAAAGATGTCACTATTAGGATTAATTAATATTTTTAAGATCATAGATTTTCCAAAAATATTAATAATTGTTTCTATCATACTTATAGTAAAAATGAATGAAAGATTTTTTTTAAATGACCAACTATTTGTTCCAACTTCTAAAAAATCGATATTAGGCAAATTATCATTTTTTAAGGCTTTTAAAATAATATTTTTCTCATCTTTTGATAATATTTTATCATTAACATTATCATTTGATAAATACATAGCAAGTCCCTCGTTAAACCACTCTGGAAAAAAGTTTTGGGTAGTATCGCTATATATAGAAGCAAACTCATGCGCTAATTCATGTGATAAAACATTAATCATTGATTTATAAGATCTATCCTTACTACCAAGTGAGGGATCAATCGTAACAACAGCTCCCGCGCCACCACCAGCAATACACCAATTAGGCATTCTCTTACCATAACATTCTTTATGTAGCCAACTTAATTTTGGATAGATATAAACAGGTATAATTGGATTATTTTTAAAATTAAAAAATTTAATATATTTTTTATAAGAATCTTCCAAAACATTTTTAATATCAACAAATACTTTTTCTTTTTGCGCGAAGCTTTCATCAAAAAAATAATTAAAATGTTTTGAAATCTTGCTTGCTTTTAAATAAGATGATTCAGATATTGCTTTTCTATTCACCATAATTTTATTAATACATGAAAAAAATCGGGAGTAAATACCAAAATGATATCTACTCCCTAGAAGGCAAGAACCTTCGAAAAGACAACTAGCGGTTACACTTAGGCGGATGCGCCAAGCACAAACAGTTCATGTCAAATGGCTTGATATTAGTCTTGCCAATGACAATACTCAAGATTTGAGGACTTCGTTCTTTTTTTACAGAACCAGTCTTCTTATCTTTAACTTGAACCATCTCGCACCTCCTTTCTTATCTAATTGTTAGTCTTTGCGAACCCCATGAATACTAATGATTTTAAAAAATCTTCATATTCATATCCTATATCAGAAATGGCGTATTTATGATCTGACAGAACAGATGAAATAAAATTATACGCCTCTTCATCCAAAAATATTCGCCTGTCACCGTTAACAACTACACCACCGAAATCTTCTGTTCTCATATTATCAAATTCAAATTGAATTTGATTACCAAGAATGACATCGTTCGTTTGTGTTAAGTTATTTTCTTGTAACAAAGCAAATGCTTTATCTTCATTCGCCTTCACCATCATTGGATTATTAGCTTTGAAAGAAGATAAATGACTAGCAACATAACTTTGTCTTCTACAACCTCCGAAGCATTCCCCTAATAATTTACACGATAGACAATCATCGGGTATTAACTCCGTGGTTCGCCACTTATCCATTCTTAACCAAATTGTTTTAAGAGGTTCTAAGCACAAATTTCCGTATATTTCTGAATTTAATGGGCAATCTCTTACATTCCCATTACTCCCAATAACACATGAAGAAGTGCCAGCTCCACATGATGTAATTTGGTAAGCAGACGGCTCATCAAGTTCACACAAAAAACAATATGGCGCTTCAATTAAGCATCTTGCACCGTATAAAAATCTTTTAGTGACCTTTAATGACCTATTAAAAAGTACTTTAAGTTCTTCAACAGATAAATAACGATCACTATTATCAATATCACATTCAGGTTGAAGTGCTATTGTAAATGTGAAGTCAACGCAGCCGTAGTCATTAACGATTTTTGCTACGTTTTCTATAGTATCCAAATTTTCCCTAGTAACCACCATATTGGCGCTCACAGGAAAATTCTTTTCTTTGCACATTTCCAAAGCTTCTAAAAGCCTTAAAAATGAACCTTTAGTACATGTAATTTTATCATGTACTTCTTCGTTATCACCTAGTATCGAAGTCAGAATTCCTAAAACATTAGCCTCTTTTAACTCATCAATTATTGATGGTGTTATAAGAGTTAGGTTACTATTGATAGAAACTTGGATTCCTGCCTCCTTAAATCGATTTACTAAATACATAGTAACATCAAAATTCAAGAAAGGCTCACCTCCCGTTAGCGTAACGCCAAAAACTTGTGAATTAATAACCTCATCTGCGACTTTCTTTGCCGTCGCAAACGTCATATTCTCAAAAATACACTTATCTCCTTTTTTCCAATAATTGTAACAATGTGTACAACGATGGTTACAGTTTTCCGTCACTTCAATTTGAACACTCAAAGGTGCTTTAAGCGTACGAAAAAGCCTAAGCTCACTACTACTCGTATTCATTTTTAATAACCTTATATTTTAAACCATTTGTAAATGTAATTAATAAAATAATTATTTTAAAAATAATTATTTTTACTCTCTACATTGTATATCGAAAATTATTTCTTAAAGTTTCCTATATATTTATAGATTTAATATTAACATTCTCTTGAAGATTAAAATTATTTCATCACGACAACTCGGCTAGTTTGAGAGGATTGGTTTAAATGAATGTTGTAAATATCAGAATATTAAGAAACTTACAAAATATCCTCTACAAAATTCTTATTTCCTGTAATAATATATAAATATGGCATTAATTGTTTTATTTGTAGCATTAATTTCTTTATTATTTCCAAGCTCTGCTCTTTGGATTGAACTTTCATGGATTAATTATCTTTTAATGGTAATAATGTTTGGAATGGGACTAACCATATCTCCGAAAGATTTTGCTTTAGTTTTTACAAACCCTAAAGACATTTTCTGCGGTGTAGTTTCACAATACTTATTTATGCCATTAATTGCATATTTTCTTTGCTGCGCATTTAATCTTGATACCGCACTTACAATAGGCGTCGTTTTAGTGGGGACTTGCCCTGGAGGCACTGCAAGTAATGTTATGACATATTTAGCAAAAGGTGACACTGCCCTATCTGTCGGGCTTACAAGTGTTAACACGCTCCTTTCCCCTATTCTTACTCCGACTATCACTTATTTATTATTAAAAGAAACAATTAATTTAAATATGAAAGGAATGTTTCTTAGCATAATAAGTGTAATACTAGTTCCTATATTTTTAGGATTTATTATAAATTATTTTTTTAAAAACTTTTCAAAACGAATTACAAACTATCTTCCTATGCTTTCTCTAATTGCAATATGTATGGTTATTGGCTCTGTTGTTTCCCATAATGCAAATAAAATTTTTGAAAGCGGCATTCTAGTATTAGTAATTGTAATTTTACATAATTTACTTGGCTTTACATTTGGTTTTATTGTAGGAAAATTTTTAAAAATGCCACCTTCAAAAATCAAAGCACTTTCTCTTGAAGTTGGTATGCAAAACTCTGGGCTTGCAACAAGTTTAGCAACGAGTACTTTTCCAAATCTTTTAATGGCATCAGTTCCTGGGGCTATCTTTTCTGTGTGGCATAATATTTCAGGAGCTATCCTTGCTAGTATTTATAAAAAGTGGGACAAATAATTATAACTTCTTTAAAAGTATATAATCGGCATCTAAACTCTCTTTTAATAAAAGATTAAAATTCATTATTTATTTTTCTATTTAAAATATAAAACTAAATATATATTTTATTAATGCTTATTATCATTTATTTGATAATAAAGGAAAATTATGTAACAATTAGCCCTAAAAAGTATTGCAATTTCAAAATGTAATTTCATAGTTACATTAAAAACAAAACATTTAATATTAATGGAGGCAATATGAGATTAAAGCTTTTTCTAATTGTTATCTTATTTACCTTTTCTGCATGTGGTACTCTTACCTATTCAAAACTTAATTTAAACTTAGAAAGAAATAATAAAAATGAAAAAATAGCTATTGCAGTACTTGATAAGAGACCGTATGTGCTTAACTCATCAAAATTTAAAAGTTATGTAGCAATTATTCGTGGTGGCTATGGCAATCCTTGGCATAGTAGCTTATCTTCAGGCCTTCCTTTAGAAACCGAGCTTACAACATCTTTAAAAACAAACTTTGAAAAAAGTGGTTACATAGTAGAAAGTATTGATTTTAGTAAAAATTTTAACATTGATAAAAGTCAAGCTGTTAATCAACTTAAAAATATTGGCGTCACAAAAATTTTAATTTTCACACTTAATGAATGGCGAAGTGATACTTTTGCAGACTCTTGGTTTATATATGATGTTACTTTAGATGTATATAATAGCGATGGTAAATTCTTGGCAAGTGAGCAAATATCTGGAAATGATGAAGTTAAAGGAAGCTTCTTCTGGCCGTATGTATATAAGCAAAAAGTTCCAGAGTATAGTCAAGGAATCTTAGAAAGCCTAATTGGAAGAGAAAGCATCAAGAAAGCTTTATAAATATAAATTAAAATATCAAAGCTAAAAATTGTCTTTTATTGATTGTTAGGTGCTTTTTAAACACCCTAAAACTTTAAGAAAAGCTAATATTTTTAAAGTGTTACTGTAGTTTTATTTAAATTTTCTAAAAAATCTACAAATCCAAACAACCAATAATCACGCTTAACACATGTTTACCTTTTGGCTCATAATTAGATGTCAGTGAAAATATGTAGATGAAAAAAATATATAAAAATATGAATCTAAAAAAACCGAAGTGATAATAAAACAAGATAGTTCTAAAAATCAATAAAAATATCATATTTATTTGATAAATATTTATTAGAAATAGCCTATCATTCTAGGAATAAGTAATAAAATATGGAAATCCTTAGTAATTAAAAAATTAAAAAAACATAAGATTTAGAGAGGAAAAGTTATCAACAACTGATAGGTAGCGAAAGACTTAAAGAGCTGTAGCTACCTGTTAGCTTGTTGATAACGAGTTTGTCCTAAAAAGTCTGTAAAAGTTGTATTGCAGAAATAGAAAGCTATAGTAATCTTTAAGAAGGAG
>CAKMMH010000027.1 GCA_927798255.1 uncultured bacterium
AATTCATTATCTGTTGGAATTTCTCCCTTAAACTCCACAATGTAAAGATGTCCTCCAAGCTCTTCTGTGTTTTTTGGAAATAGTGTTCCTACCGAATATTCAGAAATTTGTTTTCCTATTTCTTTTGAGGCAGAAAGTACTGCATCCTCAACTTCTTCCATTATTATATGTTCACCAAATGATGATAAATAATATGAGGTACGCCCTGTAACTAAAAGTCTTGGATTTCCTGTATCAACAAAACGTACAGTGTCACCAATAATGTAACGCCAAAGTCCTGCACATGTCGTCATTACTACTGCATAATTTATATCTTTCTCAATATTTCCGACGTGATGCGCTGTAGGATTTTTGCTTTGAAGTTCATCTACTGGCACAAATTCAAAAAAGATATTGCTATCTAACATAAGTTTCATGCCCTCACCGTACGCTTTATCTTGCATTGCAATAAAGCCTTCGCTTGCAGGATAAACTTCTCTTAGCTCAACTTTACTTCCTACCATTAAATTTTTAAATGTATCATAATATGGTGAAAAGTTTACACCTCCATGAACAAGCATCTCTAAATTTGGAAAAATATTTTTAAACGAGATTTCTTTTTCTGGGAAAATTTCTTTGTATTTATTCATAAAAATTAAAATCCAGCTAGGCACTCCACTTATCATTCTGATATCTTCTTTAAGTGCCATTTTTGCTAACTTATCAATCTTTTCTTCCCAATTTTTAAGAAGTGCTGTCTTCTTATCTGGAAAATATCTTCCTTGAATCCACCAAGGAATAGTCATCGTGGTAATCCCACTTAAATCTCCACTATAAATTCCTGGAGCTTCTTTTACTAAATCAGTACTTCCGCCTAACACAAAACTTTTACCGTCTAGCATTTTTGAATTAGGGTTATTAATAAAGTGATATGTTAAAAGATCAAGTCCTGCCTTAACATTACTTTTAAGCATGTCTTTTGTAAGAGGAATGTATTTAGTGGTACCCGTGCTAGTACCTGAGCTTACTGCATAATAGGGAATTAAGCCTTTATATGTAATATTATTTAAATATGGAAATGCGTCTTTAAAGTATTCTTTCCAAAAATCATCGTAAGTTCTTAAAGGAACATTATTTTGAAAATCTTTTATAGAATTTATCATTGAAAAAGAATGTTCTTTTCCAAATTTTGTAGTTTCATTTTTTCTAATTAATTTTAAAAGTTCTTTTTCTTGTGCTTCTTGTGGTTTTAATTTATTTAGATAATTATACCTGTATTTTGCATATTGTTTAATTGCAAAGTTTGTTAGCATAAAAAACCTCCTAAATTTTTATATGTAATTATTTCTTTATTTTAACATATTAGAGTAAAAGTAAGAATGCTATTTTTTTTAATCTGCTACCAGCAGTCAGCTATCAGCTACCGAAACCTGATTTCTGTTACTTGCAGCCGCGCGGGTTCACCCGACCCCCTGATTTCCAGTTTCCGATAAACACTCTCGAATCAGAATAAAAAAGGCTTAAAAAACTTTTTTTTAAGCTTTTTTCTTATTGAATATCAACAATTTTATTGAACCCCTAATGGGGTTCTATCGATGGGGGGATTCTTTTATAATGGGATAGACTCACAATATTGCTAAACGCAATATTGTTTCGCTTACCCAATCCTAACGCCGCATGCCACGCACGCTTTATTAGTATCCCTTGCGGGATATTTTTAATTTGTATTTTGAAATCAATATCATTTATGCCAAAGTTACTAGCGTATTCATATAGAAATTCTTTTGCTAGTCTTGTGAGATCTATAAAAATGGTACTGAATTAGTTTTTAAAGGCGCTTTTATAGAGATTATATCGATCATTTTTTGCAGGCTTAATAGCAAAGACTTTATTATTTCTATGACTATCTTTAAATATATTAATATCATTGTTTTTTTGCATATGAGACTGAGCTTATAAATATGCATGATAAAAGAAGCAATAAGTGTTTCATATAAATTTTATCCTTATTAATGATGACACCAAAAAGATTGGCCGATTTAGGTATTAAATGCTTATACAGATGATAAACGTTATAATCAAGTTTTTTAAGCCATATTATATAACTTTTTGTTTTATGATTAGCTTGTTTTTAAGGTTTAATAATTAAAAATTTCTTTAAAAATGAGAACTTAAATAGATTATAACTACTTTTCCATAACTAGCTAATTTTAAAATAATTTTGTATAATAAATAAATATTTAAATTTTTATGTATTTTACAAAAAGTGTGGAAGATTATGAAGTTAAATCCAATTTCAGGATTTCCTGAGCGTTTACCAAATGAAAGAATTTTTGAACAAGAAATAATAGAAAAAATTAAAAAAATTTACGAAGCTTTTTCTTTTGTACCACTTGAAACAAGAGCAATCGAGTATTTAAGTACACTCACTTCCAAAGGCTCTGATGATAAAGAAATATATTCACTTAAGAGAGCACTTGCTCCTCAAGAGGAACGAGAAAAAGACCCTTTTGCACTTCACTTTGATTTAACTGTACCTTTTGCAAGATATGTTGCTGAGAATTTATCAAAATTAAATTTTCCTTTTAGACGTTATCAAGTACAAAAAGTTTGGCGAGGAGAGCGCCCTCAAAAAGGAAGATATAGAGAGTTTTATCAATTTGATATTGATGTAATTTCAAGAGATGAACTTCCTTTATCTTTAGAAGCTGAAGTTTTAGAAGCTTATGCTAAAGCTTGGAGCGTTTTTGATAGCTTAGATTTTAAAATTTATTTTAATAATAGAAAAATTCTTTTAGGCTTTTATGAATCTCTTAAAATTGATGAAAATAAACGAGCAAGTGTTATTAGAGAAGTAGATAAGATAAATAAGATTTTTGAAGATGGTGTAAGAGAGGAACTTAAAAAACTTGAAATTAATGATGATGCTATTAATAAAATATTAGAGTTTTCAAAAGTTAAACTTAGTCCAAAAGATGGCATTAATTATTTAAAATCTTTTAATATAAATAGTGAGCTATTTAAGCAAGGTATAAACGAAATTGAAACTATATTTTCGCTTTTGTCTGAAAGTACGCTTTCAAAATTTGTGGTTGATTTAAGTTTAGCTAGAGGACTTGATTATTACACAGGAAGCATTTTTGAGGTTAAACTTGATAATTATCCTGAGTATGGCTCTCTTGGAGCAGGCGGCTCATATCAAAATTTATGTGGAAATTTTATAAATAAACAACTTCCAGGTATGGGGGCTTCTATTGGTATTACAAGAATAATATCACTTTTAATTGATAATAAGTTGGTAAATTTGAAAAACACTTTAACAAAAGTGTTAGTTGCAGTTTACAATGAAGAGCAAAGAAAAGAATGTAACAAGATTGCAAATACTTTAAGAGAATTAGGATGCAACACGGAGTTTTTTTATAAATCTTCAAAGATTGGAAAACAAATAGAGTATGCGGATAAACTTGGTATTCGCAATGTGATATTTTTAGATCCTGAAAACGATAATAAAATTTCAATTAAAGATTTAATAAATAAAACACAAGAAGATGTTGATGACATATACAAGTGGTGGGGGTATGCAAAAAATAGAATTTGATAATTTAAAAAAAGTGCATTTTGTTGGAATTGGTGGAAGTGCAATAAGCGCTGTGGCAAGACTCTTATTAAAAAATGGAATAAAAGTTACAGGTTCTGACGCGGCAAAAAGTGCTATGACAGATTATCTTTCAAGCTTGGGAATTAAAATTTTTGATGCGCAAAAAAAAGAGAATTTAGCGTTTGAAGGAAATTTTCCTAATTTAGTTTTAATTTCTCCTGCACTTATTTATCTTGATCCAAATAATGAAGAGATAGTTTATGCAAAAGAAAAAAATATTCCTGTGCTTACTTGGCAAGAATTTTTAGGTGAATATTTAAGCGCAATAAATAAAACAGGGCTTATTACTTGTGGAAGTGAGGGAAAAGGAACTACATGTTCAATCCTTACTTGGATATTAAAGGGAACAAAGTTTGATCCTCTTACAATACTTGGTGCAAATTTAAAAAATATAAACGAAGATGGAAAGGCATTAAATGTTTACGAAGGAAATGGTACTACTTACATATTAGAAGGAGATGAGTTCAATAGAAACTTTCATAATTATCATCCTGAGTATGTGATGATGGTAAATTTTCAATATGAACATCCTGAGTATTACAAAGATTTTGGAGAATACAAAAAATCTTTTTACGATTTCTTTATGGGAATGAGAGGCGATAATAAAACTCTTATTTTTAGAGCAACTAAAAATATGGTTGATTTAGTAAAGGAGTATAAGCTAGAGAAATCTCATAAAATTATTTGGTATAGAAATGAAAATGATGAGTTTTTAGTTCCTTGTGATTATACAATAAGTAATGTAGGAAAATATTCAAATAAGGGAATACAATTTGAGCTAGAAACTCCAAAAGGAAGATGTATTTTTAACATTAACGGGTATCCTTTATATTTAGCAAATAACGCGACAGCTGCAATAATTTGTGCTATGGAGCTAGGAATCTCTTTAGAGGAAATTTGGACAAATATTCAGCGATTCTCTGGAATTCAAAGAAGATTTGATAAATTTACATTTGGAAATGATGGTGTAATTATTACAGACTATGGTCATTCTCCAAGCTCAATAAAGCAAGTCGTAAAAGAGGTTAGGACATTTTTCCCTGACAAAAAACTTCATCTTGTTTTTCAGCCACACCTTTTTTCAAGAACTTATAATTTTTTAGATGATTTTATATTAGAGCTTTCAAAAGCAGATAAGGTAAGTCTTGTAGATGTATATCCAGCAAGAGAAAAAAAGGAAGACTGGGAAGATAAGATTAATTCGAAAATGCTTGTAGATAAATTAAATAAGCATGGTGCTAATGCAAGTTATATAGGCGTATCAAGTGCTGTACATGAAACGTTAAAAGATAAAGTGCTAGACGGGGAAGTTACGCTTTTTATGGGTGCAGGAGATATGGATAAATCTTATGTAAAATTATTTGATGCGCTTAATGCAAAAAATTAATTTTTTAATAAGCTCTCGATAGTTTTTTAAGAAATGCTTTATAAAAATTCCCCCGCGGATGCCATTACCCGTAAGGGGGCGACTAAAATTTAAGGGTGTAAAAGCATTCATATTAGGAGTAAATTATATTCTATGGAAAAAACATATTCAACAACAGTTCTAGCAGTAAGATATAATAAAAAACTTGTGTTTGTTGCAGATGGTCAAGTAACGCGAGGAGTTACTGCTTTAAAACATCATGCAAAAAAGGTAAGAAAATTTGATGGATTTGATGTAATAGGTGGTTTTGCAGGGGCTGCTGCAGATGCATTTACTCTTTTTGACTTATTTGAAAAAAAATTAAAAGAGTTTGGTGGAAATTTAACAAAAGCTTCAGTTTCTCTTGCAAAAGAATGGAGGACAGATAAGTATTTGAGGGTTTTAGAGGCAAGCCTTTTAGTTGGAGATAAAAAAGATTTATATTTAGTTTCTGGAGATGGAAATATAATAGCCCCAGATAGTGATAATGTAATGGCAATAGGAAGCGGAGGAGATTATGCTCTTAGCGCTGCAAAAGGTATTCTTTCTTTAAAGCCTAAAATAACTGCAAAGGAAATTGCAACAAGAGCTATGGATATTGCCTCTACACTTTGCATTTATACAAATAATAATTTTACATTTGAAGAAATAAGTTGTTAAACTTTTAAAAGTTTATAATAATTTAATTTGTAACTTATAGATAATTAGAAAAATTTATAGATTAAGAATTTATTTTAGGGTTTTTTATATGAGTTATACTTATGAAAACTTGGTTTTTACTTTAAAAGATGAATTAAAAGAAATTTCAAGTATACCAAGCAGAGAAGTGCAAATACTCATTGAGTCTTTAACCAAAAAAGACAAAATGTACTATATAAAAAATCCTAATGAAGAAATCCCAGAGGCAATTGTTCTCAAAATATATAATTTTATTAAAAAGCGTCAAAAGGGTTATCCTTTAGAGTATATGATACATAATAAGGAATTTTATGGATTAAATTTTTATGTAGATAGCGCTGTACTTATTCCACGCCCTGAAACTGAGATGCTAGTAGATGAAGCATTTAAATTTCTAAAGCCAAAAGAAGATATATCTATTCTCGATTTAGGAACAGGAAGCGGTTGTATTGCAGTATCGCTTGCGCATTTATTAAAATATAAAGGATCAAAATGTAAAATTATTGCAACCGATAAAAGTTTTAAAGCAATAAAAATTGCAAGAAGAAACGCTACAACTAATAAAGTTAAATCTCAAATTAAATTTATTGAAAGTAATTGGTTTGAAAATATAAATGAGAGATATGATTGCATTATTTCAAATCCCCCATATGTAAAAAAATTAGATAAAGAGAAGTTTCCAAATCTTATCTTTGAACCAGAAGATGCACTTTATAGTGGTGATGATGGTTTAACTGATATTAAATATTTATTAGATAATGTACAAAATTTTTTAAATGATGATGGACTTTTTCTTTGTGAGTTTGGTTATGATGAGAAAGGTGATATCGAAAAATATATAAAGGAAAAAACAAAATTTACAAAGTATGAATTCTTAAATGACCTTGCAGGAATTCCTAGAGTATTAAAGATATTATTTTAAATATATATTAAGAATATTATTTAATAATACACATATATCTTTATCTTTTGCATTTTCATTATTAAATATGATAATTTTTCCGCATTTGTCTTTTTCGATTTGTTTATTTATAGCCTTAATTTTATCATCAACATTAAACTGACTTAAAAGGATTTTTTTTATCATCTGTGTAGATAAATTTCTTTGTTTTAGTCTTTCATTTTGAATTTCTTTTGATGATTTTATTATTATCACATTATTATTTGATAAATAAGATAACTTAAATTCTGCAACGAGAGCTCCATTTATTAATATTATACCAGATTTGTCTTTTAAAATTTCATTCAACCTTTTTAATATTGGGCGCCTCATAATTTTATTTAAAGTTTTAAGTTTTTCATTATCATTAAATACTATTTTACTAAGTGCCTTTCTGCTAATAAAAAGATTTTCTATTTCCTTTTTATATAAAATTTGTTCTGAAAATGTTGTTAAGAGTTTTTTCCTAATGTTTTTATAATAAGATGATGTAAGAGAGTTTAAGATTTCATGTCCTATAATATCAAATTCTATGTTTGTAAGTTTTATATCTTTTTTTTTAGCAATGTGTTCAAGCTTGTTTGAAATATAAGATTTTCCAACGCCTGCTTCCCCTGTAACAAGTAAAATAATTTTATTTTTATTAGTATTATTTCGAATGCTCATAAGTTATAATGTAATTGTAAAAATAATTTATAACAAGATTTAAAGTATTATTATATTATGAAAAATATTTATCTTATATCAGGTAATGAAGGGAAATTAAGGGAGTTTCGAAGTATTATTCCTCAAGTTAAAAATATAAGACTTGAATTGGACGAGATCCAAAGTTTAGATCCTATTAAGATTATTGAATATAAGCTTAATAGTGCTAAAAATAAATTAAATAATGAGGGGATTAATTTTGATTATATTATAGTAGAAGATACATCTCTTTTTATCGATTCTCTTAACGGGCTTCCTGGGCCTTTTATAAAGTTCTTTTTAAAAAGTATTGATAATGACGGAATTTGTAAAATTGTAAATTCTTATTCCCAAAATATTAATGCAAGTGCAAAAACATTTATTGGTTTAATTGATAAAGAAGGTATGACTAATTTTTTTGAAGGAGAAATTAAAGGGAAAATTTCAAAAGAACCTCGCGGCGAAAATGGTTTTGGATGGGATAAAATATTTATTCCAAATGGCTCAAATAAAACTTTTGCCCAAATGCCATCTGACGAAAAGAATAATATCAGTATGAGAAAGATTGCGATAGAACGCTTAAAAGAATTTTGTTTGCAATAATAATAAAATTTTAAACAATGCCCAAACAAAGCATACTTGAGTGAAGCATACTTGAGTTAAGCGAAGCGACATTCGGGTCGTATGGTGCTTTTTAAGCAATAACTTCTAAACTAAGCATATCTTCTCTTGGATTTGCGTTGTTGATTTTTAATTTAACTCTATCACCAACGCTTAGTGGATTTTGAGATCTTACTACATAATTCATATAAACTTCTTCGACTTCAACTAGTGGAAAACGCATATCTGTTCTTAATACAGTACCATAAATTATATCATTGGTAGTTTTTCTTTGTCTTAAATACTCTATTAACCAATATCGCTTAGTTTCTTTTATTATCATACCTGCAGTTTTTAGTGTTTCATCAAGCTTCATTAAAGTTTCTGTAAGCTCACTACTAGTGTAATAAATATTTCCTGTTTTTATAAAATTTGTAATTTGTTTTTGATTTATAAAATCCATCATTCTTCTAAGTGGCGAAGAAGCTTGAGTATATGAAGATAACCCTAAGCCTGAATGAGGAATAGGGGAAGTAACGGTTTCAGATGGTGCCATATTAGAGCGAATAAGGTAATTTTTTACCGGCCCTTCTGGCATATTATACACTTCTTCACTAAGCTCAGGCGCTTTTTGTTGTCCTCTAAAATAAATTGGAATGTTATTTTTGCTTGCAAAATCTGAAAAATAAAAATTATATAGTATCATTAGCTCTCCAACTATACTTTGTGCTGGAGTTTGAGAGTCGTTTTCTACTAATGTTACATTAAAATTTTCATCTAGCTTAATATAAACATCTTTTCTCGTAATTGAAAAAGCACCATTATTAATTCTTTTAAGTTCGTACTCTGAGGCAAATGAATGTAAAAATAAATATTTTTCATCATCAGTTGTTTCTAATATGTTATCAAGGTCTTCATAAGTAAGCCTAGATTTTACATCAATTATTGAACGGGAAAATCTTGAACTTGTAATATTAAAATTACTGTCAACATTTAATAGTAAACTTAAAGCATATCTCCTTTTTCCCTTTACTAAACTTAGAGTGTCATTTGAAATATCATTAGGAAACATATTGTATGTATTTTCTGGAAGATAAACAGATGTACCTCGTTCTAATGCGCTTTTATATAACGGTGAATCTTTTGAAATAGATTCACTTAAATCTGTAATGTGTATCCCTATTAGATATTCTCCATTTTGTTTTTTGGTAATTGATATAGCATCATCAATATCAAGTGTTGAAATGTCATCAACAGAAAATACATCTAAATGTGTTAAATCTTCTCTTTTTTCATCATTAAAATTTAACATTTTAACTTTTCTTATTTCGTTTTCTAATGTACTAGAAAATTTATTAGGATATGAGTACTTATAGAAAAATACATTTTCATGTTTTGTAAAAATTCTAGCTTGTCTTAAAAGAAAAAATGCTTGTTTAGGAGAAGTGTTAGGAGTATCAAATTTACAACTCGTATTAATTTCGCTAACCTGTTCTTTCAAATCTCTTAGCTCGTTATTAGAAAATCCCTCTTTATTTGCAGCGTACTCAGAAAGAAGCTTTATTTGGTTAACAATTTCCTTTGGAATTTCTATGTTATTTTTATTTACTATTCTTTCATAGAAAAATTTTGATGTAATAAATTTAACACTTTTCTTTTTTTCTTCATTAAGTGCTGCTTTTTTTAGTTCCTCAATACTACTATTTTTTCTTGGCTCAAATGTATCTTTTAATCTTTTAAAATAAATTTTATCATTTATTAATTTTAGTCTTAAAGCAAAATGATCTTCTAAAATATCTTCTCCAAAATAAATATTTGTAAGCTCTGATATTGAGATTTCGCTATAATCATCGTGTACAAGTTCCCAAATTTCTTCTAAATTTATTGTTTCTTGTTTTTTTATTGCGATTTCATAAAGTTCTTTTACGCTTAAATCTTTATTTTTAGGATTTGGAAGTTTGTACAATCTTTGAAGTGGAATTTCTAATTCTTTATCAACATTATTTGATATAGTAAATTTACTATTTTTAATATTTAACACTTTTGCTAAATATATCTTATTATTTTGTTCGTATGATACGAAATTACCAATATTTAAAATGTTATAATTACTCTCAAGCGCGGAAAGCATTCCAAATTTTTTCATCACCATAGAATAAATCGTTTTTATATCTTGGTCAATTATTTGTATAAGCTAATTTGATACTAACTCTTGAGAAATATTGGTGTTTTCAGCTTGTTTTTTATTATCTAATATATTTTTTGTGTAGAGTAAGTTACAAATTGTAGCATAATCATTATCTAAAGTTTTTATTTCGAGCTCAAGTTCTTTATGTAAGAATTTATCTAAGTTTTGTAAATGAGAAACTCCGCCTGTAATGTATAATGTTTTTAATGTTTCTTGAAGTTTAAGTTTTAGTTCATCATTTTGACTAATTAGAAAATTTATTATTTCTGTTACAAGCCCATTTAATGCATTTTGTATAGCAAAATGAATATGACTAGAGGTTAACTTAAATTTTTTGTGATAACTAGTTATCAAATCTTTACCATATATTTCAAAACTGTCATTTTCAAAAAGTTCGGTAGCGCTACCATAATTTTCTTTAATTTGCTTAGCCTCAAATTCACCAATATACATATTAAAGTGTTTTGCTATATAATTAATTATTTGTAAATCAAGATAATTTCCAGTTACCATAAGCTCTTTAGAAGCTATAATGGCATTATTTAATATTATTGATATTTGTGTATATCCAGCTCCTTGTTCTAAAAGTAAAAATGTTTGTTCTTTTATACTATCTTGAAGTAAAGATAAATATAGGTTCGTCATGTTTAAAAAATATGTTTTTCCAATTTGTAATTTTTTTAATATAGAATTTATTATTTCTTTATCATCTTGGTTAATATTGCTGTTAACAATACAATAACATATCGCTTTAGAAAAATGCCATTTGCTAGAAATTTGGGTAAAGATATATTTTAACATTAAAGTAATTAATCTTACATCAGATATTTTCCCGTTTTTAATTGGACGAGAACATGTATAATTTATAGGAAGTTTGTTATAAATAGTTTTTCCAATGTTTCCATATGCAAGAACTTTACTTGAATGAATTTGGGTTATTATAACATTAGCTTCTTGTAATATAAGATCTTGATGTTTGCTATAAACCTTTATGGTATCAGTTCCAATATCTAAAATAAAAACATCTCTAAAACTCATATTAAAGAATTGCTTTTTTGGGATAACGATAAAGGGGGTTTTTGATATTTCCATAATACTACTTCACTTCATTACTTCATTTATTTTTTATATTGCTAATTCTAATTTAGCTTTTTTGTCGTTCTTTCTGCACCCCGAAATTAATTCTTCAAGTTTATATTCTTCATGTTTTAGTGCTTTGCATGAACGTTTGCTAAACTCTAGTTTTATATCCGTTTTTTGAGATACTGAAATTCTTCTCACAATTGCCAAAATTTTATTCTCAACATGATTTGTTATCATATTATCTAATATAACGACAATATCACCTGACGGTAGTCTAAACATTGTAGATTCTGGTGGAATGCTTTGAGCGATTAATTTTTCAATTATTTCTATGATTGATATTGTTTTACCCGTTCCAAGATGAGCTTCGATTTCTTCAAGATTAGATAATTTTATACGTAATATATCCACACAACTAGGTTTTAATGTGGCTATCATTTTATTTGATTTTTTTATAAATGTATTCCAATCAGATTTGTTAGTGGTAGTTTGTGTTAGCTTATGTAATTCGTAAATAGAAGTTATTTGTGAAGTTAAAGCATTTAATATCAAGCATTGCTCTTTCGTAAATGCAAATGTTTTTTGACTATCACAAAATAATACACCTATTTTATCATTGTATTCATCGATTATTATAGGTAACGCTAATATACTTTGAAGTTTTTCTTGCGTGTAATTTATACCAATATGTTTACTGTCTCTATCAAAAGGTGATATATGAATTGCTTTCTTATGCCTTGCAACATATCCGATGATTGTTGAATCGATGTTTATGGAAATTTTTGAGTTTTTTATTGTTTCTTTTGAATCATATGCGATTAATTCCAGAATGTTATTAGTATTTTTTTGGAAATTATCTTGTTCTTTAGGCAAGAAGATAAAAGTGCTATGGGCGTTTGTAATATTGCTAGCAAGTTTTGCTATATTTTGCATATAATTTTTTAAATTGATATTAGGTTCGTTTTCCATATTAAGTACATCTTATTTCATCTCAACGGAATAAATTCTCGTTGCATATTTTGTTGCATTTTTTAATTTCTTTGAATCGGTAAATACGATTGCAAATCGAATGTGAGCTCCAGGTGTTAGTCTCTGCTTTTTGCCACTTTTAGAATTTTGCATTTTTTCTAAAATGCCACTTTCTAATGCGCGAAGTTCACTTGTTTTGTGTAACCCTAATTCAGAACTTGCTTTGATTTGTTTACTTAATAAGACATTTGAGTTGTCATCAAATAAAATTCCTTCTAGCAAGATATCATCATCATAAATAACCTTATCAGAATCGTTTAACACTCGTCCTGTTATTATTTTAATATTTTCACCATTATTAAGGGTCTCATTTAAAATTTTAACATTTTTTAAAAATAAGCCAGCTGGAGGTACTTTACCAGTTTTGAAAATTCCTAGATCTATTTTTTTAAATAATGTATTGTTGGATTGTAAATAAAAACCACAAAAGGCTAATACTATAAGAAAACAAACAAATGGTAAACATAATTTATAAACTGCTTCCCACGATCTAACCTTCTTTTGCACATTATCTGCTTTTTCGGTATCTTTTTTTCTGTTATTAAATTCAAATGATTGTTTACTATCAGCAAAATGGTTCTTCTTAGGCATGGCTAATAAATCATTTTCTTGATTAGAATCATTTGAAAAATTATCGAAATCATTATTAAAATTATTTGTTTTTGAATTTAGCCAAGAATCAAATTCTGAAGTTTTATTACTATTAGACTTATAGGAAGATGTTTTTAATGATGAGTTATTATAAGTATTTCTCGTAACTGTAGGTCCATCTTTTATAAAAGCACTCTTTCTGTTAATTTTTGAAGTATCTGAACCCTTAACATCCTCATAAAAAGAATCTTCATCTGTGTATGATGATTTGCTGTTTCTTTTTCTTGAAATTTGTGTGTTGTCATTATTGTCAATAACAAATTTATCATCATTTTTGTTGTTTTTTCTGTTTCCTTTACTATCTAAAAAGTAATTATCTTGTCTTAAATATTTTTTTTGTTTTATTTCTTGTGTAATGTTAAAATCTTCCTCATCTCCCACATTTTCTGCATCTGCATTGTTTTCTGATTCTTCTTCTTCGCTTTCTTCATCGTAATCTTCATCATCCTCTAACTCTTCTTCAGTTTCTTCGTATTCTTCCTCCTCATCTTCTCCTTTCTCATATTCTTCTTCATATTCTTCTTGGGCTTCTTCTTGTGAATCTCCCATTTCAAATTCATCTTTATCTATAGAATTATTGTTAGCATCAATTTCAAAATCGTCTGATAAATTATTTTGCGATTTTTTGTCAGGATCTAAGTCTTCAAGCTTTATGGTAAATAAATTGTCACATTTTGAACAATGAAATTGAGGGTCGCTTGTCAAATTTGAAAGCTTTGCCTGTTTTATAGAAAATTTTGTTTGACATTCAGGACACTGAATGATTAACATTTTATCAGAATTGTTCGAATTTTTTGAATTTTGTTTCCTCATATTATTAATAAAAACAATAAATTATAAAACCAACTGTATATTCTATTAAAGTAATAACTTTAGCAGAGCTTTAAATTTACATTATTTATAGATATAATATAATAATATATTAGGATATGAGCAACAGACTTTTTTTAGAAAAGCTTTTAAAAACGATTGTTCTCTTTGATTCTTCTATTTTTTATATTATGGTTTTAAATGGTGTAGGAACTTTCCTAAGATTACCTATAAATGTATATAAA
>CAKMMH010000028.1 GCA_927798255.1 uncultured bacterium
AGGGAACGACTATAGAACAGGCAAAGTTATACGCTAAATCCTTAGCTAAGATTCTTTTTGGTTACCATTTTCGCGAAACTGAGTTCCAAACTGATCCAATAAATGTGGGATTGGAAATTATAGGGGTAACAGATTACTACATTGCAAGCTTTGCTTGTAGTAGGTAGTTTGTCGCTCCTTACCAATAGCTTGTGCCTCGTATCTTTTTGATGCGTGGCACATTTTTTTATAAATACTTTATTTTATAATTTTTTAACTTTTTCCCAAGTAAAATATCCATTTTCTGCTTTTCGTCCAAAGTGTCCACCACTTGTTGTTACGGTGTAAATTGGTCTTAATAAATCTAAATGCCTTATTATTCCAAGAGGAGTTAGATCAAAATTATCTTTAACCTTTTTAACAATTTCATCTTTAGAAATTTTCTCTGTATTAAATGTGTCAACCATAACTGAAACTGGCTCCGCAACGCCTATTGCATAAGCAATCTGTATTTCGCATTTGTCTGCAAGATTTGATGCAACTATGCTTTTTGCAATATGGCGTGCCATGTAAGCTGCGGACCTATCAACTTTACTTGGATCTTTCCCCGAGAATGCGCCGCCTCCGTGATGTGCATATCCACCGTATGTATCAACAATTATTTTTCTTCCTGTAAGGCCACTATCTCCAACTGGGCCTCCGATTACAAAGCGACCTGTTGGGTTAATTAAAAATTTTGTATCTTTATCTATAAGGTTTTTATCGATAGTTTTTTGTACGATTTCTTCAATTATATAATCTTTTAAATCATCATATGAAACGTCTTCTGTATGTTGTGATGAAAGTACCACAGTATCTATCTTATAAGGTTTTCCATTTATATACTTAATACTAACTTGTGCTTTTGCATCAGGACGTAAAAAAGTATTTTTATCACTTTTTCTTATTTCTTTATGCCTATTTATTAATTTGTGAGCAAGAAAAATTCCAAGAGGCATATATTCTGCATCATAATTCATTGCTTCATTAGATGCATAGCCAAACATTAGTCCTTGATCTCCTGCTCCCATTTCTTTAAATAATCCTTGGCCTTCAGTTACTCCTTGGCTAATATCAGGAGATTGTTCAAATATGAATTTCGTAATATTACAAGTTTTATAATAAAAACCTAAATCTTCTTTATCGTATCCAATTTCTTTTATTGCGTTTCTTACGACTTTATCATAATCAATTGTTGCTTTTGTTGTAAGCTCTCCTGCAACTACGACCTCGTTGTTTTTTACTAGCGTTTCGATTGCTACTCTTGAGTAGGGGTCTTGAGTTAAAGCTTCATCTAAAATACTATCACTTATTTTATCGCAAACTTTATCTGGGTGTCCTTCTGAAACTGATTCAGATGAAAAAATAAAATCATTTGACATAAATACAAGCTCCTAGTTTGAATATCTTTAAATTACAAATTAATATACACCATTTAATTTCAAGTTAAAGATATTTTCTAAAAATAAAAATATGTTTTGCTTAATTAAGCGTGTTATAAAACACTAAATCATTTGATTGACTTTTTTGCTAAAAAATTGTAAAACATAAAAGATTTTAAATCATTTGATTGAATAATACAGTTTTTGTTTTCATTAAAAAATTAATGAAAATAATAAACTAAAAAAAATAATGACAATGAAAAAAGAAAGTACAAAGGAAAAGTTATTAAAAGTAGCTAGTGTGCTTTTTTCGCAAAAATCTTTTAGCGACCTTACTACTCGTGAGATTGCAAATAAAGCAAAAGTTAATCTTTCAGCGATTAAATATTATTTTTCTTCAAAAGAAAATTTATTCATTGAAACATTAACTTTGCTTTTACAGGATATTAAAGAAAAAAACATAGATTACTTACAATTTGAAGGTGAAATTTCGCAAGAAGAAGCAATAAGTAAATTTAAAAGCTTTGTTAAAAATTTAAATTCTCTTATGTCGCTTCCAAGAACTGTCCATCCATTTAAAATTATGCTAAGGGAGGTTCTTGCAATAAATAAAAAGAATAAAAAAATGTGCGAAATTATGATTGATATCATTACTAATGAATTTATGAAACCTTTTGAAGAAAAAGGAGTTAGGCTTATAGGCTTTATAGCTCCACATCTTTCTAATGAAGATAAAGTGAATGCTATTAATGCAGTTTGTTCTATGTGTTCACATTATTTAATTGCTGGGGATTTTATTAAAAGTATGCGTGGAATAAATATAAGTGATGGTGATACATTAGATAAGTTCTCAGATTTTATAACAAACTTTACTTTGAAAGGTCTAGGCATAAATTAATAATTTAAGATGTTCTAATAAAGAATGTCATTTTATATTGTATTTTTTAGGGTAATTTTATGAAAATTAAATATATATTTTGTGGTGTTCTTGCTTGCGTTTTGCTAGGTGGTCTTTTGTTTGGTGTTAAATATAAACAAATAAGAGATTATACAATAAAAATGCAAAGCCAGGTTCAACCTCCAGTAAAAGTTACATCATATACGGTAAAGAAAAGTACATGGAAAAATACTATAAAGGCAGTAGGGGGGTTAGAAGCAACACAAGGTGCAATGCTTAGTGCAGAGGCTGATGGAAGAGTTGTACAAATCGCTTTTGATTCGGGAAAAATTGTTAAAAAAGATGATTTACTTGTAAAATTAGATACAAGTGTTGAAGAAGCAGAGCTTGTAGGTGCAAAGGCAAGATTAGAGCTTTCTCGCTTAAATTTAGAAAGGCAAAAAGCATTAAGAGAAAAAAATGCGAATTCAAAAATGGATTTAGATAATGCTGAATCTGAATTTGAAAATTCAAAGGCAGCTGTTGAACAATTAGAAGCAATAATAAAGAAAAAAAATATTACAGCCCCTTTTGATGGAATTGTTGGTATTAGACTTGTAAATGTAGGGCAAATGATAACAACAGGAACAAATATTGTTGCAGTTCACACACTTGATCCTTTATATGTTAATTTTAACTTACCTGAACAAGATTTAGCAAAAATTAAAATAGGAAATAAAATAAATGTCAATGTTGATGCATTTCCTGATAAAACATTTGAAGCTACACTAACTGCAATTGATAGCTATGTAGACCCTAAGACAAGAAATATTTTAGTGCAAGGTACTCTTAGCAATCCTCAAAATATTCTACGTTCAGGAATTTATGCAAGAGTACAAGTCGATTTAGGAAATGATAGGGAAGTTAAAGCGATTCCTATATCTTCTATAAATTACTCTCCTTATGGAAATAGCGTATATGTGATTAGTAAGGCTAAGGATTCTAAAGATCCTCAAAGAACAGCAGTATCAAAATTTATTAGACTTGGTGAAAAGCTTGGTGATATGACAGAAGTTCTTGAAGGCTTAGAAGATGGAGATGAAATAATAAGTTCTGCAACATTTAAAATTATGAACAATGGTAGTGTTATAGTTGATAATACGATTCAGCCATCGGATGAAATTAATCCAAATCCGGAAAATTCATAATATTAAAATTTAGGATTTAGTTAATTAAAAAAAATGATAAATTACAAAAAATTAGAAAGGTAAAAAATAGATGAAAGTTACAGATATATTTATTAAAAGACCTGTGCTTGCAATATGCGTAAACTTAATCATATTGATTGCAGGGCTTCAATCAATAAATAAACTTACCACAAGACAGTATCCACAAAGTGATTCTGCAAAAATTACTGTTACGACATCTTACGTAGGAGCAAGTGCTGACCTGGTAAGAGGGTTTATTACTACACCACTTGAGAGAGTTATAGCAAGTGCAGATGGTATTGATTACCTAGAGTCGTCAAGTGCGCAAGGAATTAGTACAATTACTGCAAACTTAAAATTAAACTATCCTGTTACAGATGCTCTTACACAAATTCAGTCAAAGGTAAATCAGGTTAAGAATGAGCTTCCTGAAGGTTCTGAAGAACCTATAATTGATATGCAAAATACAAATGATAAGTTTGCATCATTATTTATTAGTTTTTATTCTGATGAACTTACAGCAAATGAAATTACTGATTATTTAATTAGAGTAATACAACCAAAATTTTCAGCTGTTCAAGGTGTACAAAAGGCAGACATCTTAGGAGGTCGAACATTTGCCATGCGTGTTTGGATGGACCCAGATAAGATGGCATCAATGAATATCCGTGCAGTTGATGTTTACACTGCATTAAAACAAAACAACTACCTTTCAGCTCTTGGTAGTAGTAAGGGTAATATGGTTAAGGTTGTACTTAATGCTAATACCGATGTACAAGATGTTGCAGGTTTTGAAAATCTAGTAATTAAAGATGAAGATGGCACGCTTGTTAGATTAAAAGATATAGCAAAAGTAGAACTTGGTGCAGAAGATTATGATACTGATACTCGTTTTGAAGGAAAGTCAGCAACATTTATTGGTATTTGGCCACTTCCTAATGCTAACTCACTTGATGTTATTAAAGATATTAGAAAACTTCTTCCTGAAATTGAAAGGATACTTCCAGGGAGTATTAAATTTAAAGTTAATTATGATGCAACAGATTATATTAGAAATGCAATTCATGAAGTAATTGATACATTAAAAGAAACTATCGTGCTTGTTATGATAGTTATCTTTTTGTTTATTGGTTCTTTTAGATCAGTTTTTGTTCCAATTGTTGTAATTCCACTTTCACTTGTTGGTGCGTTTGGTCTTATCTTAATGATGGGATTTTCAATTAACCTTTTAACACTCCTTGCCATCGTACTTGCTGTAGGACTTGTGGTGGATGACGCAATTGTGATGCTTGAAAATGTTGAGCGTCACGTGTCAGAGGGAAAGAAACCGTTTGATGCAGCAATTATTGCTGCTCGTGAACTTGCAGCTCCTGTTATCACTATGACAATTACTCTTGCTGCTGTGTATGCACCAATTGGGCTTCAAGGAGGATTAACAGGAACACTTTTTAAAGAGTTTGCGTTCACTCTTGCAGGAACAGTGTTAATTTCAGGATTTATTGCACTTACATTATCTCCTATGATGAGTTCAAAACTTGTTAGTATGCAAAAAAGTCCGCTTAAAAAACTTGTGGAGGAAACTTTTGAACTAATAAGAAAATTTTATGAAAAATTACTTCTTATTTCTTTAAATGCGAGAAGTGGCGTTTTAATTTTTGCAGTATTTGTGATGCTTTTAATATTTCCACTTTATAAATTTTCAAAAAGTGAACTTGCACCTAGTGAGGACCAAGGTGCGATGTTTGCAAGCATCGAATCGTCAGTAAATTCTACAATTGAACAAACTGAACGTTATGTAAAACCTATTGAAGATATTTTAAGATCGTTTGATGAAGCGGAAGTATTCTTTAACGTTGTTCAACCGAGTAATGGTTTCTCTGTTATTACATTAAAGCCATGGAAAGAGCGTGAAAGACATGTTGAGGAACTAAAAATGATAGCTCAAGCGCAGGTAGCACAAGTTGCAGGTATTAGAACTAATATAATGACACCTCCTGCACTTCCTGGTGGTAGCATATTTCCGATTGAATTTGTTATCACTTCAACTGATGAGCCAAAAGAGTTACAAAAATATGCAAATGAGCTTATTAGTGCTGCGTATGCAAGTAAAAAATTTATGTATATAGATGCGGATTTAAAATATGACTATCCTCAAACTAAACTTATGATTGATCATGAAAAGATTGGTACAATGGGATTAAATTTAAGTGAAATAGGACGAGATGTTTCTATTTTCTTAGGTGGTAATTATGTAAATAGGTTTAATATGCAAGGAAGAAGTTACAAAGTTATACCTCAAGTGAATAGAAAAAGTAGATTAAATCCTGAACAATTAAATGATTTATATATTAAAGGTAATGGTGATAATTTAATTAAACTTTCAACTGTAAGTACATTAGAAGACAGTGTTGAACCTAGAGAACTTAAAAAATTCCAACAGCTAAATTCTGTAAAACTTCAAGGCTTACTTCCTAATGGTATAACTTTAGATGAAGGTTTAAAAGTTCTTGAAGATGCTGCCAAAAATCTTCCATCTAGTTATCAGATAGACTATGCTGGCCAATCAAGACAACTTAGAACAGAAGGAGATTCTTTAACAACAACTCTTATTTTGTCTTTTATTTTGATTTATCTAGTTTTAGCTTCTCAATTCGAAAGTTTTAGAGATCCATTTATCATATTATTTGGTTCAGTACCACTTGCGCTTTCTGCAGCTTTAGTATTTTCTTTCTTAGGGTTTACTACAATGAATATTTACTCACAAGTTGGACTTGTGACACTTATAGGGCTTGTTTCTAAGAATGGAATTTTAATTGTAGAGTTTGCAAATGTGTTAAGAGAAAAGGGACTTTCAAAACTTGATGCTATTAAACAATCATGTTTAACAAGACTTAGACCTGTTTTAATGACATCGGTTGCAACGGTTGTAGGTCACCTTCCATTAATGTTTGCAAAAGGGCCAGGAGCTGGTGCTAGAAATAGTATAGGTATGATGCTTGTAACTGGTATGTTCATTGGAACTATTTTTACATTATTTGTTGTACCATGTATTTATACAGTGGTTTCAAAAAATAAATGGGTAAAAAAAGATATTGAAGTAAAATTTTAATGTATGCATTTTTTATAAATAGATGTTAATTTATAGTATAATGTTTTTATAATAATCATAGGATTTGTTATGTTAAAAAAAAGTAAATTTGTTTTAGCTTGTTTTTTAATTTTATTATGTTCAGCTTGTGCTGTCGGGCCTGATTATGTAAAACCTCAAATCTCAACACCAGACACATTTGAAGCATTGAATAATCCAGATTTCGTATCTGAAAAGTTTGATACTGCTTGGTGGGGATATTTTGATGATAAGACACTTGTAAAATTAATAGAAGATGCAGTAGCAGAAAATAAGGATGTTAAACAAGCGCTTTCAAGAGTAAATCAAGCAAGGGCATTATTAAGCGAAGCAACTGCTAAATTGTTGCCTTCAACTTCATCTTCGTTTATTGGTCAAAAGGTTAACGAATATGGTCATAGTAGAATAAAAGGAATGCCTCTTACTTCTTACGATACGTACGCTGCTTCACTTGATGCAAGCTGGGAAATTGATATCTTCGGAAAACTTAGAAGGAATAGAGAGGCTCAGGGTGCTTTAGTTGATGCAAGTGTTGCAAATATGTACGATGCAATAAGAATTTTAGTTACCGATATTGCAAATACTTACTTTTCTTTAAGAAGCTATCAAGAACAACTTGAAATTGCAAAAAGAAACATTAAAGCCCAAAAAGAAACTTTAGATATAGTAACTGCTAAATTTAACGCTGGACAAGTTAGTGAGCTTGATAAAGTTCGCGCCGAGACACAACTTGAAGCTACTAAATCAATTATGCCACCTTTAGAATCTTCTATAGAAGTTAGTATGCATCGTTTAGCTGTACTTTCTGGAAAATTTCCAAATGAATTAAATGATGTGTTAAAAAAATCAAAACCTATGAAATTGTTTAACGGTCCAGTTAGTATTACAGATGCAGAAAGTCTTTTAAAATCAAGGCCGGATATAATGGTAGCAGAACGAAACTTGGCAGCTTATACTGCACTAATTGGTTTTAATAAAGCTGATTACTTCCCTCGCGTAACAATTGGAGGTTCTTTTTCATTAACAAGTGATGATTTATCAAGAATGTTTCATAATGGTTCTAAGCTTGCAACAGGTCCAAGTATTTCATGGACACCATTTGATTTTGGGCAAATTAGAGCACGTGTAAAAGCAAGTGAAGAAAGAGTTGATGAGGCATTATCAAATTACGAAGGAACAATTTTAAGAGCATTTGAAGACGTGGAAAACTCTTTAACTAAATTCTCATCTGAAAGAAAACGTTATGTTATGCTTAAAAAAACCTTCGAGCTTTCACAAAAATCATACCACCTTGCAATGGATCAATATAAAGAAGGAGTGCTTGATTTTATTTCAGTTCTTACTGCACAAAGCGATATGTTAAATAATGAGAATAACCTTTGCCAAAGTAAAGAGAAGCTTAATGAGTCAGTAGTTTCGATATACAAAGCTTTAGGTGGGGGGTGGGAAGCCTGGCAACTAGTCAAAAATTGACAATAAATCAAAAAATACTTCGTTATTTGAAGGATGAGCCGTCCTCGCTGTACTTGAGTACAGCTCCGGGTGCTCACCCTCAAATGCCTCGTCTTTTTTGTTTCTTGTCAATTTTTGAAGCTTCTTGTCTCTCCTGTGTCTCGCTAATTTTTTATTCAATCACTCTTTTTTTGAAGGTTCTTGTCTTTTCTGTGTCTAGCTAATTTTTCAAATAGCACTCCCTAGCAACTTTTAATACAAACAAATTAATCTTTACAATCAATAATATTTTACTCGCGACATTAAAAATGCTTCGTATTTTAGGCGCCTCGCTAGTTTTTTATTCAATCACTCTTTTTTTTGAAGGTTCTTGTCTCTTCTGCGTCTTGCTAATTTTTATGAATTAGTATAATATCACTTCTTTTTTGGCGCTTCGCTAGTTTTTTAACTTGTTCTTTCTTTTTCCTATTTTCCGTGTCAGGAAATTTTTTATTTTACTCGAAGAGTAACCCATAGCGCGAAGCGCGGTGCCAGGGCCGGGTGAACGGAGCGAACCCGGTTGAATGAATACATCTCCGCCCTCCATTAACCACCCCTTTAAGGGGGGCCTAATATATATTTATTTATAAATTTTTTTGTTTTTCTTCTAAAGCCACTGATTGAGCCATAATTAAGGAAAATAGCTTACGCACAAAATTCGATTCAAGCCCAAGCTCTTTGGCAACTTGAGTACAATGACTTAATACTTCTTCTTCACGTTCAGGAACCTTTAATGCTTGTCCATTTTTTAACTTAACAATACCAATCTTTTTACAAAATTCAAAACGCTTTGTAAGTACATTTAATAATTCTTTATCTAATTTATCTATCTCTTGACGCATATCTGTTATTTCTGCCATATTTCTATACCTATTAAAATTTAAATAATAATAAATTACTATTATTATTTATTTCATTTTTATATTTATTTTTACTTGTTGTGATTTGGATATAATGATTATGAAGCTTAGAAGCTTCTAAAGGCAAAAGGAAAGAAATTGAAAACTTCGATGTTAATTAATCTAATATTACTTTTATTTTCTAACTTCCAAATATCTTTATAAATACCACAATCAATCACAATCATATGTGTATTCCTTTCAAATTAAATATATTTACAATCTGAAAACTATTTTATAATAAATTAATTTTTTATTCTACATGTTTTTACTGACATCTTATTACAAAAAAAAAGAGCATATTTGTATAAAACTAAATAATTATAAAAAACTTACAAAAATTTCTCTTTATAAAAATGGTCTATCAAGAAATATTATCTTTTTTTTTATGGCATAAAGATTGCTTTTATATGTTAAAGTTAATATTTTATAAGCGTTAATATATGGAAAGTAAATTAGAAAATATATCAAATAATCAATGGGTTATGGACATATTTAAAGGTCTAATAGGCTCTAATCTTAGCTTAAAAAATGGTATTGAAAGTGATAATTTTTCTTCTATGCTAGAAAAATTTTCCTCCAAAAATTCAAATGACAAAAATTCTAATAATATTAAGAAATCTGATAATAAGTCATCGTATAATAAATACTCAAGTGAAATAAATGATAGAGTTAGAAAAAATGAAATAAAAAAAGCCCAAGAAGATAATAAAATTAAACCTATAAAAACAGAATATAAAGAGGATGCAAAAGAAATTGAAAAATTTAATGAAGTTAATGAAACAGCTGAAGAAAATGAAACAATTGATGAAAATAACAAGGATGTAATTTTAAAACTTGACGATGAGTTAATTTCAAAAATTATAAGCACTTTAGAAAATACAAATAAATTTTCTCAAAATGAACTTCAAACAATAAAAGACGCATTAAAAGAAACTAGTGAAAATTTTCAAGAATTAAATTTAAAAGACTTATTTGATAATTTAAAAGATTTTTTAGAAAGTGCTAATTTAAATGTTGCAAATTTAGATGAGTTTTTAAATGATGTAAAAGATGTAATAAAAGAGTTTTTTGATGAGAATAAAATTACATTAAAATTAAATGAAATAAATAGTGATACTAATGAAAAAATTGAGCTGGCAAGTAATAATACTAAAGAAGATACTGAATCTAATGATACGAAATCAATAATTTCAACTTTTGAAAAAATATTAAATGATGTTTTTAAATCAAATTTAGTTGGTAGTGAAAATAATGAAAATCAAGATAATACAAATTTAGGCTTTAATTTAGATAATTTGTTTAGAAATAATAATAATAAAAACCATTTTGATGTAAAAGATTTGATAAATTCAAGTTTTAACGAATTAATAAAAGAGGGAACAATAGAAAATTCATCAATAATGAATTTAGAAAATAATTTTAATAATACACAAGATTTCATAAAGACATTAAATATAGAAGCAAAAAAACTAACTAATATTGATATTAAAAATGATACATCATTAAAAAGTATAGATAGTGTAACATCGTCAAGAGTTCTTGAAAGAGTACAGGAAGTGTTAAAGGCTGTATCTTCTTCAAAAGATGGTTCTACAATATCTCTAAGATTAGACCCACCAAGCTTAGGAGAAGTTAAAGTAGATATGTCATTTAAAAATGGAAGCTTGTTTGCAAGAATTATTGCAGAATCCCAAGAAGTAGAAAATTTGCTTAAAAGTAAAGTTAATGAACTTTATCAAGTGTTAAAAGACTCTGGTATTGATGCTGATAATATAAATGTATTTATTGCTTCAAAAGATAACTTTTTAAATTTTGAAAACGATAATGAAAATCAAAAAGAAGCTTTAGTAAAAAATAGTCTAAAAGTTATAAAAGATAATTCTGATCAAGAAGAAACAAGTGAAATAATGCCTAATATCAATCAAATAAGCGATTCTAAGTGGATTGCTTAAAAAGAAATGTAAATTTCTACCTTGTCAATTTTAACTAAAGTGTATATCTTAAAAATGTACTATTTTCTTGCCTTTTATTTAATCAGATATCTTTATGAAGTTTTGTAAATATTTAATATTACTAGTTTTTTATGTTTTTTTAGTAAATTTCTCATATGCAGATGAGTTCTCATCTTTGTTAAATCAAAGACGAGAACATATTAGCTTTTTCCTATATGATATTGAGTCAAATCGTGTTATTTCATCTTATAAAGATAATAGACCTTTAAAGCCAGCTAGCCTTTTAAAAATTCTTACAAGTTTTGCTGCATTAAGAACATTAGGTGCTGAATATACTTTTAATACGAAAGTTTATGTTGAGGGACAAAAGGGAGGATATGTAGATAGGCTTATAATTGAAGGTGGTGGTGACCCAAGTCTTGATATCGAAGAGCTTTGGAAACTTGCAAGAGAAATAAAAAAATCAGGTATTCAAAAAATAGGAACAGTTGTTTTAGATGATACTCTTTATATGAATATAAATAAAAGAGAAGGACAGCGAGCATATGAGGCAAGAGCCACAGCGATTGCATTAAACTATAATTCAATGGAATTTAAAGTTTGCCCTACAATTTTAGGAAAACCAGCAAGTGTTACAAATGAACCATTTGAATATTATGTAAATTATAATGGTAATATAATAACTGATAGTAAAAAACATTTTTACACAATTGATGAAGCAAAAGAGGATAAATTAGCTTCGTTGTCTAATTTATATAATCTCTCAGGCAATATTAAGTATAATGCTCCATGTGATACATTTTATAGAAGTGTTAGTGACCCTCTTTTATATTTCACTCAAGTTTTTTATGATTTCTTAAATTATTTAGGTATTCAAACATCAAAAAAATTTGTAGCTAGTGTAAAGCATAATAATGCAAAATTACTATTTACACATACAAGTATGCCTTTAAAACAAATTCTTGAAGGTCTAAATCATTACAGCGTAAATGTTACGGCAGATCATCTAGTATATGCAGTCGGAAATACTCAGATGGGTAAGAATTTTGATGTAGGTCTTGATGTTTTAAATAATTTTGTAAGAGATTTTGGTTGCTTAAATGGTTGTAATATAGTAGACGGCTCTGGTCTTTCTCATGAAAATTTAGTTAACGCAAGGACTCTTGGAAATATATTAGTTTCAATCTCAAAAAATCCAAGCATAAGTATAGAATTTGAAAATTCGCTTCCAACTCTTGGAAAAAGTGGAACTCTTAAAAACGCTCACTATTTATCCTCAGCTGTTGTCTTAAGAGCAAAGACAGGTACTATAAATGGAGTTAGAGGGCTTGCTGGGTATATATATTCTCAACGTGGTAGAAAGTATGCATTTGTTATAATGCAAAATAATGTTACATACCCAAATGAAATAAGTTTAGAAAAAAAATTAGTAAATTTAATAAATAATAGGATTAATAGAAAATAGTATGAAGAAGATTGTTCGCTTTATTTTAATATCTTTCTTTTTAATAATAAATTGCGTGTCAAACGCTTTTGCTAGGAACCAAGCCTTCGTCGTTCCAAAAGGTATGGAAGGTAGAGTTAATTTTTGGGTTAATGTATTTACAAAATATGGAAAACATCACTATGTACTTCATCATAGAGCATATCCACAAGTTGTGTTTAAAGTCTTAGATTTTAATGTTTATACGCATAGTATGAGTGCAAACCAACTTGAAAGATATAAAGAGCAAGTAAAGAGAAATGAAGTTAAAAAAATACTAAATATGGTAAAAGGATTTAGTTTAGGAAGAAATCCTCAAAATAGTTTTGAAAGAGAAATTTATACAAAGCTTATAAATCTTCCTGGTGGTAAAAATAATTTTGAAAAAGTTTATAAAGATGAGCTTGTAAGAGCACAAGCTGGAATAAAAGAAGAATATATAGAAGCACTAAAACGTTCAGGGCGTTATATTTCAATTATGGAAAAGATTTTTGCAAATGAATATCATCTTCCAATTGAGCTTACAAGACTTCCATTTGTAGAATCTTCATTTAATTATAAAGCTTATAGCGCAGTTGGTGCAGCAGGTATTTGGCAATTTATGCGAAGGACAGGGGCTTCTATGGGCATGGTTATAAATAACGCTGTAGATGAAAGGCGCGACCCTGTGATTGCAACTCGTGCTGCTGCAAAATATTTAAGATCAAATTATAGAACTCTTGGTTCTTGGGCATTAGCAATTACTGCATATAATCATGGAGCTGCGGGGGTTGCAAGAAAAGTAAAAGAGTATGGTTCAAATAATATCGCGTATATGGTTGAGCATCCTACAAAAAGGCTTTTAGGTTTTGCATCAAATAATTTTTACGCAGAGTTTTTAGCAGCTTTAGAAGTTTACGAAAATATGAATAAATATTTTCCAGGTATTAGACAAGAACCTTCACTTCAATTCTTACAATATCCACTTCATTATCCTATAAAAGTCACAGAGGTTTCTAAAAGATTAAATTTAAGTGTTGATGCAATCCAAAAATATAATTACTCACTTACAAATAAAACTCTAGCTGGTTATTATTTAATTCCAAAAGGCTTTAAAATTAAGCTTCCAAGAGAATATGTTAATAAGCTTTCTTTGTTAAATACACCAGATAAATCTGCAAAATATGTTGCATCAAAACCTGCTTGGGAAATAAGTCCAAGGTATTA
>CAKMMH010000029.1 GCA_927798255.1 uncultured bacterium
CCGCCGCCTACGCTACTGCTGCTACTACTATTAAATAAAACACTACCACCGCCGCCTACGCTACTGCTGCTACTACTACTAAATAAAACACTACCACCGCCACCTACACTACTGCTGCTGCTACTACTAAATAAAACACTAGCACCGCCGCCTACACTACCATTTGATGAATTTTCTCCTGAGTTAGTAGAAGAATTTAAAATGCCGACATCTTGCTCTGCTAATAAATTCCAAGTTCTTTTTTCAAACGCATCTTGTGCAAATGCGCTATTAGAAATAAGTAAAATAGTCGATAACTCTAAATATACAAAACTTAATTTTTTTATATTCGCAAATTTTAACATATTAAAAACATTATAAATTCGTAAAAAACAATTTTATATACTAAAATTACCTAAGCTCTTCCATTCTCTTTATCATTTTATTTAATAAATTTTTAGCATAAACTTCATCTTTAGCTTCTACATAACATCTAAATTCTGGAGCATTTCCAGACGGACGAAGATGTACTATATAATCATCTTCAAAATATATCCTAAGCCCGTCTGTTTCATCTGTTTTAACAATCTTAGAATCTAAAAAGTCAAATTCCTCCCTTACGTTTTCAATATTCTTTGATAAATCTTCAATAAACTTTTTACTTTTACTAGTTTCAAAATTTTGTACTCTATTGCTTATTGCAACTCTTGCATGAAGATTTTCAACAATTTGAGAAACAGGAAGATTAGTTTTTATTGATAGAAGCAAAATAGAAAGATGAACAATTGCAGCATCTCTTGTAGGAAGCATGGGAAGTATTTTATTACCTATTTTTATATCACTCTCAAGTAAAAAACCTCCATTTGCTTCATACCCTACAATATTAAAATCTTTATTATTCTTATGAATATTTTGCATAGCTTCGATGACATAAGGAGAGCCTATTTTTGTCCTCTTAATTACATTAAAATCATTTAATGTTTCAAGTACGCTATTTACTGAAACTGGCGCACACACAGCATTTGCATTTAAGTATTTAGAAACAAGCACTCCTAAAATATCCCCAGGAACCCATGTGCCGTTTTCATCGAAAATAAGCGGTCTATCACTATCACCATCTGTACTTAAAATAATATCTGGGTTATATTCTTTAGCCCAAATTTTTGCACTTTCTAAATCTTCTTTTCTGACAGCCTCAGTATCAACTGCAATTAATTTTTCTGAACGTGAAACTCTTATAACACTTGCACCAAGTTTTTCATAAATAAAGGGAAGTATATCTCTACCTACTGCTGAATGCTCGTAATAAACTATTTTTTTACCACTTAATGCATCACTTGGAAAAACACTTAAATATCTATTTATATATGCATCTTTAATTTCTGATGAATCACCAAAAAATCTTTCATTTTTATTTGAAAGACAATCTTTTAATTCTCTATCACTAAATAAACTTTCATCATATTCTACAACTTGTGCCTTTATTCCGGCCTCATCTTTTTTAAGAATTTCACCTACAGGTAAATTATACTTTATTCCATTTCTATCTTCTGGTATATGACTTCCTGTGACCATAATTGCAGGAATATTTTTTTGTATACCATACATTGCTACAGCAGGTGATGGGACAAACTCTCCACCTATTGGATTAAAGCCAAAATCTTTACAAGCCTTAGCTACTGCAAACATAATTCGAGGTGTACTTGGTCTTAAATCTCCTGCAATAGCAACATCACTTTTTTTAATGCCTTCTTTTTCTAGATATTGTAAAAATCCTTTTGTATATAAATATGCAATTTTATCTGTAATATTGTCTGCCAGTCCTCTTGCGCCACTTGTCCCAAACTTTACTCCTGACTCATTCATTAAATCTTGAAGCAATACATTTTGCATACACCTTTTCTCCTAAAACGCAAAACAACACGTACTCGGCAATATTATTTCATAGGTTTAGTAAAAAAGATATATAGAAAATCACTTATTTTATTGAGCATTAAATGCTTAAAAGTAATTTTTTATAAGAATTTTTTATGATTGTTTTTATGCTAGCTAGTGTTAATTTTTGTCCATTTATATTTGTAATAAATGCACCTGCTTCAAAACTATGTCAATTAAAAATCTTTGATAAACTTTTCACAAGCTCTAATGGTTTAACTTTAATTTCATCTTTTTTATGAAAAACAACTGTAATATACCAGCCATTTTTTTCTTGTCTAATAACAATTCCCACACCATTTATTTCTCTGCTTAATGCTAAAAAAAATTTTCAGCGCACACATCAAGTGAATTAACCCTAAGAATCACCATACCACCTAGTGTTATACTTGTCATTGTGGCTTCATCTGAAACTTTCTCGATGTTATCTTTTAAACCTTTATTTATAACCGCAATTTGAGCTCTTAAAAAGTCGCTTCCATATGCAACAAGCATTCTTTTTCCAATTAAACTTTCAAAAAAAACTACTTAATACTTTAGTATCGTTAGAAAAATTAGCAGTTAAGTTTGAGGTTTTACTCATAATTCCTTCATATAATGCATATAAATCCTCAGGGCTTAAAACATTTAAATTTACATTAAGTGCCTTAGAAAGATTACAAATAATTTCCGATATGGAAGAAAAACTAGGATTATTAACGTTGTATTCCCTACTACCTCTTTAGAGTTATCACTATTTAATTCATAATTATTAATACTAATCTTAGTGACTCTCTCTGTATCATCTAATATATTTTGGCTAACTTGCTGTATATTTTTTACAATCAAGAATGATGACTATGTCATAAAGTTTAAATTTTTTATCTAATGGATTTACACGCGAGGCTATTCTTTTTACCCGAGGAATTCTAAAATATCTTTTTGCCCCCTTCGTTTATAACTAAACTAACATTTTTCCCTAAAATTTCTAAAATTTCGCGAATTCCAAGCATCGCACCTAGACAATTAAAATCTGGGTTAACGTGTCAAACGACAAGAGCTGAACTTGAATCTTTAATTTTTTTTATCAAATTTTCATTAAAATAAATCTCTTTTTCTTTTACCAAATTTTGCATCTCAACCTGCTTTTATACAAATTTTGCGCAAAATAAAGAACTTTATACTGTTATAAAGCATTTATTTATTTTGATACTGTAATATAATAGTTAGGATATTAAACTTATATTGCAATTGCCTATGAAAAAGCCAGATTGGTTTAAAAAGGCCCCACTTGGTAACGAAATTGGGTCTGAAAACTTTATAAAATTAAAAAATATCATTAAAAATAGACACCTTTGTACTGTCTGTGAGGAAGCAAAGTGTCCCAATATTGGTGAATGTTGGACGAACAAGACTGCAACTTTTATGATTTTAGGTGACACTTGCACAAGAAATTGTGCCTTTTGCTCTATAAAAAAAGCTTGTAACGGAAACACGCTTTTTCCCCCAGATGAGAGCGAGTTAGAAAATATAGCCAAAACCGTCTCAGAGCTTAGGTTAAAGCATGCTGTAATTACAACAGTTACAAGAGACGATCTTGAAGATGGAGGGGCAACTCATTTTTATAAACTAAGCATAGAAATTAAAAGACTAAGTCCTGATTGCACAATCGAGCTTTTAATTTCAGATTTAAATGGAAATATTGACGCTCTTAAAAAAATACTAGAAGCTCCAATTTCTATATTAAATCATAATATTGAAACCGTACCTTCACTTTATAAACATGTTAGGCAAATGGCAAATTACCAAAGATCTTTAACTATTCTAAAAGAATCAAAAAATTTTAGACAAGATATCAAAACTAAATCTGGAATGATGCTAGGACTTGGAGAAACAAAAGAAGAAGTTTTAAAAACTATGGACGATTTATTAGAAAACAATGTGGACATATTAACACTTGGTCAATATTTACAGCCTACTAGTATGCAAGTTTCTGTAAAAGAATTTATCACTCCAAAAATGTTTAATGAATATAAAGAAATCGGACTTAAAAAAGGTTTTAAATTCGTGGAATCGAGTCCATTTACAAGAAGCTCATATAACGCAAGAAATCACATTTAAAATATTTATAATAAAACCGACTCGTTATAAAATTCGTTATCACACTTATTTAAATTTTACTATAACCTTATAAGTATTATGCATTACACATTGATAACAATGATAACAAAGGAAAAAGTAAAATGTTTGAAATTTTTAAGACAATACCGCTAGAAGATAACCCTAATAGCCAACATATAAATTCACAAGAAAAAATTATTCAAACTAATAAAACTACTAGTGATAAAAAAGATGCTATGCCATTTGGTTATAAAATAGAAAAGCTTCCATCTTATTCAACCGTAAGAGATAGGGGCGAAAATCAAGAATCTGAACTAAAGCTTGATATCCATTTTCCTGATGAGCTTATTAGTAGACTTACGAGCGAAGAATCAAAAAATTTTATTCTTATAGGACATTTAATGCCCGATCAAGACTGTATAGGTTCCATAGTTGCCACAAAAGAATTATTAGAAATACTTGGGAAAAATGTTCAAATCGTTCTTGAAGATGGTTTATCAAGAGGATTTAAAAGTGTTTTAAATATTTCTCATCTTATCAAACAATCAGTAGATGAAGCAAAATCAGCGCTTAAAAACAATGAAAAAGAACCAACCGTTATTGTTCTTGATTGTGCTACAGTAAGCAGAGCAGTTCATAACATCAACAATTCAATATCTTTAGAAAGTTTAGAAAAAATTCTTATAGATCATCATATAACTAATAATATATTAAACAATAAATTATCTTATATTGGAAAAGAATCGTCAGCGTGTGAAATTGTTTGTGGTTTAGCGGAGCGTTTAGGAATCCCCCTTTGCTCTCTGTCACAAAATGCACTTTGCGCACTCCATGAAGGTATAATGACTGATACATTGGGACTAAGAACAGATTCGACTACTTCAAAAACTGAAGAACTTGAAAAATATTTAAAAGAGCTTTGTGGTGAAGATAATTTATATGAGTATGGAAAAAATTTTAAGAAAAATTCTATTATAAACGAGCTAGATCTTTTGTGGAAAAGAAATATAAAAATTATCAATAAATTTCATTTTTTAGTAGACGATAATGAAGATAAAATAGCTATTTCCTACTTAACTAAAGATGATATACAAAATTTGAATATTGTCCCTGCAGATTGCGCAAAAGTTCCAGCTCAATTTGCTTCTCATCCTAAAGCAAAAAATGGTATAGCTGTTTTTATATTAAAAAAACAAGATGGATTTGATATTACAATTAAATCAAATAACAGATTTTCTGAAAAAAAATGCAAAATCTCAGCACTAACTCTTGTAGAAAAACTTGCCCAAAAATTATCTATAAATAATTTTGGTGGACATCAAGACTCTGCTGGACTTTTTATAAAAAAGCCTCCTTTTCCTTTTTATATAAAAGATATCGAAAAACGTCTTATACTTGCCTACAAAGATGCATATAAAGAATATTTAAAAAGCAAAGATAGATAAATTTTTCTTATTTTATACTTACAATCTTTCCAGAATTTTTTGAAATAAGAATTTCACTTGCAAAGTGAGTAAAAATACCGTTTTCAATAACTCCAGGAATATTATTTAATTCTTTTTCAGTATCACTATTTATATTTTCAAATTCAGCATCAAAAATTACATTACCAAATTCTGTAATAATTTCTCCAAATTTTTTCTCAGCCATTCTAAGAGATAAACTTTTGATATTAAAATTTGAAGTTAATATTCTCTCTACACTTCTTATCGCAAGTGGATTAACTTCAATAGGCACTAAAGCTTTACTTGCAATATTTTCCGCATATTTTGATTCATCAGCAATAATCACATAATTTTTTGTCGCACTCGCTAAAATTTTCTCTCTTAGCATTGCTCCTCCCTTTCCTTTTATTGCACGTTTCTTTGAATCAACTGCATCTGCGCCATCAAAAGAAAAATCGATTTCCTTTGGAACAGTATCAGAAAGAACGGTTAACCCAAGAGATTCACAAAGTCTAGTGGTTGAAATTGATGTAGAAACTACATTTATTTTTAAATTTTCTTCTTTGACTCTTTTAGCAATTTCTCTTATTGCGCATTCCACTGTGCTTCCAGTGCCGACACCAACCACAGAATTATTTATTAGTCTTTTTGCTATTTCTTGTCCTAAAAGTTCTTTTAAATTCATTATTATTTATCAACTACTTTTTTACTAATTATTTGAAAGAATATAATTAAATATTTCTTCCATTATAATTTCATTTCTATTTTTTAATTGTTTTCCATTTATAAATACAAATGGAGTACCAGGGATATTTAGAGATTTAGCTTCTTCAATATCGGTTATTATTTTATTTATATATCTTCTTGATTCTAAACATTCATTAAATGCAATTTTATCAAGTCCTAAATCATCAATAATCTCTTCAAACTCTTTTTTAACCTGCAAATCTCCTTTATCCTCTGAAAGTGCTGACATAGTGTAAATTTCATCCATTGATTCCCAATATTTTCCTTGCTCTCCTGCGCAAAGACTAAAAAGTGAAGCAAAACATGCGTATTTGTGATAATCTTTTTTAATCATTGAATTACATTGCCCATCTAATGGAAAATGTTTATAAACAAATAAGATTTTATCACTATATTTTTTTAAGAAATTTTTTGAAGAATTATAATACATTCTACAAGCTGGGCATTGTAAATCTGCGTATTCAACTATTTTTATAGGAGCGTTCTTATTTCCTTCAAAATAAACACCATCTAAATCTTTTGTAGCATTTAGCGCAATCTCTTGCACTGGTTCATTTAACCATGCGTAAAATCCTTTATTATGCATTGTAAAATTCTCTTGTTTTCTTTGAGACTTTATATACTCGCCCCTAATATGAGGAAGCAAAATATTATTTGGTAAAAATATCAAAAATGCACCGAGCAAAACCCCTGCTACACATGCAACACTAGCTTGTTTTCTTAGTGGGTGTTCATCATATCCACTTGTCCAAAGGGCAATAAATGGAAAACTTATTAAACTTAGAATTCCATTTTTCATTCTTTTAATAAACTGAGTCTTTCTATCAAGCCACAACGAGGCTAACCATTGCATAAAATTTGCAATATACATCGCAATACAATTTAAACATAAAGTTTTTATAATGAACTCAGAAACACAAAATAAATATATTGAATATACGATTGAACCAGTAGTGAACACTAAGCAAGCATTTGAAAAGACTTCATCTTTAATTTTTTTAGATCTTAAGTAATAAATAACCCAACCTAAAATAATTAAATAATAAAAAATACCATATGATGCGATAGGAACTCCTAAGAACTCAGCATATTTACTATCATTTACCTTATCACAATTAAAAGAAGCACTTAAATTGCAAAACGATTTTGATACTTTTAATTCATTTACAAGCTCAACATGTTGATATAAAGAAATGAACGCAAAAACTGTACCTATAATAGAACCTAAAATTAACAAAAAAATCAACTTCTTATTTTTCATACTTAACTTCTATCCTCTTTGTTAGTCAAAAATACTAATCAAAAATCTTAACTTTTAATAACATAAATTTATTACTTTTAAATAATACTCTAAAAGCGTCACTTTTAAAATAACTTTTATATTTAGGTGTATTTTTATCCACCAACACAAGTGGTGCATCTTGTTTAATAGCATAATAATACATATTACGTGAAGATTTTTGCGCATTAATATAGTCTTTATAGGCTTTTTCCCCTAAAAGTGTATTTCTATCATCCATTACTGGTTTTACAGAGTGTAAATGCCAGCTAAGAAATCCGCCATAATCAGGTGATGCAATAATATTACCTTTTAATTTATTATTATTAATAAAAGATGCAACCTTATAGGGAAATTTATTTATACATGGTTTAAAGTCAGACTTATTTTGAAAATTACTAACGACAAGTGTAAAAGCAAATATAAAACATGCTGCGTAGCAAACCTTATCATTTTTTAAGCACAAGTTTATATGTTTTAAAAATTTTGGAAGTAATCTTAAAATACAAATCTTATTTGATATTCTAAAACTATAAGCTTTTACCAATAATGCACTAAGAGGAATGCCTGAAATTATAGAAAAATATGTAACACCTCTTAGATGTTTCATTGCGTAATAATAAAATACTAGCGAACAAATAAAATAAGTAAAACTAACTTTTTTTCTATAGTCTTTACTTAGAATAAATGACAAACTAATAGAGCTAATAATAAGTGTTGCTAAAATTCCAACCACGCTAAAAAGTTTTACACTTTGCCACTCTTCATTTAAACTCATAAAATATTCACTATTACTTAAAAATAAGATGCTTTCATGAAGAGAAATAAAGTAAGGATTAATAAAAGTGGCAAATAAAATCACAAAAGACGTTATGATATATTTTTTATAATCAAAATTTTTATAATTTTTTATATAACTTTCTAAAACAAAAACACCCCAAATAAAAAATGCCATAAAGAATGAAGGGTGCATATTAGCGTAAAGAAAAAAGAGGAAAAAAAATTGTAAATTTATAACTAAAAAACTTTTTGAATCATTAATATTTTTAAATTTTTCGAGCAAATACAAAAAACAAATTATAAGTAAACAACTAAAAAACACGGGGCGAGCAATAAAGTGAATTTTACAAAACAAAATAACTAAAATTGAAACAAAAGTGCTTACAATACTATTTGAGAATTTTAATAAAATAACTTTTCTATAAAAGAAAAATATAAACGTGATACTAAGAAATGTGAAAAAATAGAAAATAAGTTTAAAATTACCAATACTATATAACGTATATAAAATTACATCTGAAAGCCACTGATCCGAAATCCAAGGTCTTGTTAAAGATAAATAATTATCTTCATAAGGAATACTAAATGTTTGTAAAATATCTCTTCCATCTTTTAAATGCCACAAAAAACCCGGGTCATCAAAAAAATTTTTTACATCATAAATAACTAAGAAGGATAAGGAAATTAAAGTTATAACTAAACCTGTTACAAGGAATCTAGAAAATTTTTTCATTTAGCAATTTTTTCTAATGATACTAAAAAACCCTTTAATAAAAATTTATTAAAGGGTTTCCGAATAAAAGAGAATTTCTCAAAAATTAATTTTGAGCCATTTCTTTTAATTTCTTAAGTGCTGTTACTTTAATACGAGTAGTAGCAGGACGAGCAGGAATATCCATTAATTCACCTGGTTTGAAAGGATTAGGAACTCCTTTTTGAGCTTTTCTTGCAGCTACTTTCTTAGTAGAAATTTTTAAAAGTCCTGGTAAAGTGAATGTACCAACAGCATTCTTTTTAACATGACGTTCGATTTGAATTCCAAGTTCATCTAAAACTGATGAAACTTGTTTCTTATTTAAACCAGTAGTTGCTGCAATTTCAGATAACAACTCATTTTTAGTCATACTCTTTGAAACAGCGCTAATTTTTTGTTTCTTTGAACTTGCACTTGCACATGATTTTGAACATTTACTTGATGTTGCCATATTATCTCCAATAAAAAAAATAACCGCTATTACTTAACTATATACAAATGAAATGTCTTCTGCAAAAACTACACTGCAATAAGATTATATCGTAAAAACGGCTACAAATAACATTTCTATTTTTAAAATTTCTTAGAAACTTTAATGAATCTTATATATTTTTTTTAAATTACGCAATACTATATTTGAAAAGTCTTTTAATTTTTTTTAAATTTTTATCCCTATTTTTTAGGTACAAATCTAACTATTAGTTTATAAAAAACAACAAAAAAAGGATTGACAAAACTTAAAAATCATTATTCTTATTAATCATTATGAAAATTATTTTAAACTTAATATTTTTTCACTATCAACAAATATCCTATAAATACCGTGGTAAAATTACAGTTAATTAACATACCTAAATCTTTATAATTAAAAATTTTAAAGCTGTCATTTTAGAAAATTTTTGTTTATATTATTAAACATGGCATTTAAAATAATCGAAACAAAATTTATTGGTGGTTATAATTTTTTAAAAGATCTTCCGAAAGATTATCCACAAATTGCACTTTTAGGACGTTCAAACGCTGGAAAATCTACCCTTGTAAACAGACTTTGTAATAGAAAGAGTCTTGCAAAAACGAGTAAAACACCGGGGCGAACGCAAGAATTTAATTTTTTTGAAGTGACTTATAAAGCGAATGATGAGCTTAAAAAATTTCATTTAGTAGATTTACCTGGCTTTGGATTTGCAAAATTTTCAAAGGTAAAACAAAATGCGCTAAGTAAAAATATTGTAAATTATCTTACATCCGACCTTCCACTTTTAGGCATCCTCCTCCTTAATGATTCGAGAAGGACTCCTAAAGAAGATGAATTTGCAATTCAGAAACTTTGTTTTAATTATAATAGATTTTTACAAATAATTTTAACTAAGATTGATAAACTTAAGAAAAACGATATAAAAAAGCAAAAAGAAATTATTTCCAAATGTTATAATTTAGAAGCAGATGATGTTTTGCTTAGTGGTAATGGAATAGATGTTAATTTAATTTGGAACAGGATATTTGAGGCTGGATATTTAGAGTAGGAAACAAAATCCAGGTTTCGGGTAAACCCGCGCGGCTGATTTGCTGAATGCTGATTGCTGAAAGCGGAAATATTGCGCATCGTGAGAAAAAAGGCTCAAAAATTTTTTAATGAGCCTTTTTCTTCTAATGCTAAGATCAAAAGCGGAAACAGGTTTCAGGGGGCTGAATCTGGTATCTGGTAGCGGGTGTCGGGTAGCAGGTATCTGAAAGCGGAATGCTGGAAGCAGATTTACATTCTAAACCACAATCAATATAGTAAAAAAATGGCGAGGCATGTGAACAAAAAAAATGGACAAGACGCGGAAAAGGCAAGGCATTCGATAGGACTCCACCGCAAGGCGTACTACTAGTACGGTGAGGATGGAGTCACTATCGAATAACGCAGGATTTTCCGATGTATTGTCCATTTTTTTAAAAATTGAATTGGGGAGTAATCAACCCCAGATCCTCCTTTACTAGATTTAACTTACCTGTTATATGTTCCCCACACCAAAAATTATCAAAAAATTCTTGAGGGTTAACAGGGTAACCATTTATTCTTATTTCAAGTAAATATTCATTATCTAAGACAGAGATTCCGCTATTTCCTTTTTTTAATAGACCTTGTGAGACCTCAACTTTTTCACCAGATTTTACAAGAGGTTCACCTGCCATAGAATATAGAGCAACGACGCTTCCTCCGTGGGCAACAGCTACGATATTTCCATAATAATTCATTTTCTTTACAAACAAGACAGTACCATTTGAAATTGCTTTTACACTATCTTCATCTTGAAATAACAAAAACGTTGCCCCCTCTTCTTTTTTCTCACAAATATCTTTTTTTTCATAAGTATAATTTATAATAGAGCCAAAATTTTTAATAACGGTTGCGTGCTGTGCAACAAATGGAAGAGTTAATTGTGTATCAAAAATCACATCATGTAATGCTTCGAAAATCTCTCTTGATTCCTTCTTTTGGTTTTTCCTTAAAACTCTATCAAAAAACTCTTCATATGATTCATTTTCGTTTTTATTTAATCTTTTAGAAATAACTTTTGCAAAATATGATGTTAAACTTGAAGTGTAGTTATTAACTCTTCTTTTCATTTTTTTATTATAAAAAGTTTTTTCAACCTTATTTCCAACATTATCTTCTGCAATTACAACAGGGACAAAAGATTTGTTGTCACTTTCAAGAATAGAATAAAATACACCATAAACATCATTGTCTTTTATGCTACTATCTATAAGATTTATAGGAAATCCTTGAAAAAACTTTTCACCATATTGGACACCGTGTCTTTTTAAATTATCATCGTGAGCTTGATAAACTACTAACTGTACTCCATTAAATAGTAGATTATGTTGTGAAGTTATAACTTTTAATTTTGGAAATCTTGCATCAACTTCTAAATTAAAATTAACTTCTCTATGATTATTCCAAAAACTTTTATCAAAAGCTTTTATTATAACGTTTGCGACTCCCTCTGTTAGCTTAAGCTCCCGGAAACTTAAAGGAATTTCTATGATTTTTTCTTTTTCACCTTTTAATTTCTTTGATTCTAATTGTATATGTCTATTTTTTTGATTTAAGCTAACGTTATAAGCATCAAGTCCTGCGCCTTCGTCTTGTAATTTGACTCTTAATACCTGCGTAGAATTTCCAATTCCTTTAATATTATCATCTAAGAGAGTAATTATTGGTTTAGTTTTTTCAAAAATAAATAAAAACACTAATCCAAAAAGACATGATATTATTATAAAAAACAAAAATAAGTATTTAATTGATTTTTCTATTATTTTCATATAATAGCTTCCTAACTATTTAATATAACAATCTGCTACTTCTTTAAAATTTTCATTCAAAAATTTCTTTAATTTACCTTTTATTTCATTTTCTATTTGACGTACTCTTTCTTTACTAACACCTAATTTTAATGAAAGATCTTCTAATGTTGCCTTTTCTTGTTTTAAAAGACGTTCTTTAAAGATCATAACTTCTTTTTCATTAAGTGTACTTTTAAATTTATTAAAACTTAAAACAATTAAATCATTTATTTGCCTCTGTGCCAATATTTCTTCAGCTGTTTTATCTTTTGCTGGGATAATATTTAAGTAACTTTCTTGTGATTCATCGCTTATAGGAGCATCAAGACTTAAATCTTTTTGGTAAAGTCTTTTATCCATTTCAATTACATCTTGCTCTTTTACATTTAATCTTTCCGCAAGGAGTTTTGTCGAAGGATAAAAACCTTCTTTTTCAAGTTTTGATTTTTCTTTTTGCAAATTAAAGAATAATTTTCTTTGAGCTTGAGTTGTACCAATTTTTACAAGGCGAATATTTGCCATAATATATCTAATGATATATGCTTTTATCCATAATACAGCATAAGAAGGGAAATTTGCGCCCTTATTAGGATTAAAATTTTTGACAGCCTCCATAAGTCCAATATTTCCTTCTTGAATAATATCTAATAAATTTCTTGCTATATTTTCATAATTTTTCGCAATTTTCACAACAAGCCACAAATTTGCAGAAATTAATTTATACGCTGCTTCTAAGTTATTATCTTCTCTATAAGCTCTAAGTAGTTCTAATTCTTCTTCTTTTGATAATCTTGGATATTGTCTAATTTTTGATATATATGCTTTTAATGCATCATAAGTTGTAAGGTCATGGGTTCTAGAAGCCGGAAGAAAATCTCCATTTTGACGTTTTGAAAGATAACTCCCCCTATCCTCTGGCATTGCAAGGACTTCTATATCGTTATTATCAAAACTTATGTATTTATTATTATCTTCACTTGTCATATATAAAACTTTATTTTAGCAATTTTTTAAATTAATTTCCATTGATAGCTAATTTATACAAAAAACAATTTGAAAAGGCTATATAATGAAAGATTTTTTTA
>CAKMMH010000030.1 GCA_927798255.1 uncultured bacterium
ATAATTCTCTAAAATTTTTATTTTGTTATCTGTTACTATCTATTAACAACTTAATGCCAGTTCCTTATATTTGAAATCAGAAAAGTTCCACGTGGAACATTTAGTAGATATTTTGATTGATTTTTTTTTAATTTCATATATTATTTTAATTAATTTAAAGTTAAAAGTTTTATATGAGTTTTAAATATAAAAATGTTCCACGTGGAACATTTTTATAACATATTGTTATTATTAAATAAAAGTGTGCTTTTATGAAAATGAAGAATATTATATCTGTATCAAATCAAAAAGGCGGTGTTGGAAAAACAACAAGTGCTGTTAGTCTTGCATCAGAAATGGCAAAGATGGGGCGTTCAGTTTTACTTATAGATTTAGATCCTCAAGCAAGTGCAAGTAGCGGGTTAGGTGTGAAACTACAATCAGAAGGTGAAGATTTATATGATGTTTTTTTTGGAAATATTTCTATAAGTAAAATAATAAAACAGTGTTTGGTAAATAATCTTGATGTTGTACCAGGTTCCAAGGATTTAGTTAGTTTGGAACTTGAAATAGGAAAAACTCAAGGACGTGAACTAATTTGACAAACACAACTTGCATTGTTAAAAAAGCAATATGACTATATATATATAGATTGTCCTCCATCATCTGGGCTTCTTACATTAAATGCATTAGGCGCTTCTGATTATATATTAATTCCACTTCAAGCAGAATATTATGCGCTTGAGGGAATTTCTGGATTAATGAATACTGTAAATTTCGTAAAACAAACTTTTAATCCAAAACTTGAACTTCTTGGCGTTTTCTTAACAATGTATGATTATAGAACAAAACTTTCAGGTTTAGTTGAAGAGGAAGCAAGAAAATTTTTTAATGATTTAGTTTTTAAAACAATTATACCAAGAAATATTAGACTTTCCGAATGCCCAAGTTATTCACAACCTATTTGTGTATACGATCCAAAATCAATTGGAGCCAAAGCGTATCATGAGCTAGCAACCGAAATTGATTTTAGGGCAATAAGAAGATTTAAAGATCATCAAGAGGCTTTAGATAAATTACAAGAAGAAAAATTAAATAAGGTGTCTAATAATTAATAAAGGTTATTTTTATTTTTAATTGATTGGAGTTAAAAATGACAGATAATAAAAAAGATAAACCAAGATTAGGGCGTGGATTAAGTGCATTAATATCAAATCCTATAATAAACAATAATGAGAATATTGAGTCTGGAAATACGGCATTAAATGTTAATTCGATTTTTGCGAAGAATTTTGAGAAAGAAAAAGCAAGAGAGTTTGCTGATAAAACAAAAGGGGTTAAAAAAACTGTCGAGATAGATGAATTGCAAAAGTCAAATAGTGATTTACAATTTGATAAAAATAATATTGTGCAAGTATCAATTGATAAAATTCATGCAAATGAAAAACAACCTAGAGAAGATTTTTTAGAAAAAAGTTTAAACGAATTATCAGTTTCAATTAGTAAGCATGGAGTATTGCAACCGATTCTTGTTAGAAAAAAAGATGATAAATATGAAATTGTAGCTGGTGAAAGACGTTTTAGGGCAGCAAAACTTGCAGGCCTAAAAGAAGTGCCAGTTATTTTTAAAGATCTAGAAGAAGATGATGCTTACGAAATAGCAGTTATTGAAAATATCCAAAGAGAAAATTTAAATCCTATTGAAGAAGCTAATGCTTATAAAAAATTAATGACGATTGGTAAAATTACACAAAATGAACTTGCTGAAAAAATTGGAAAAGATAGGGCTACAATTGCAAATTTAATTAGAGTTTTAGAGCTTCCAAGTGATGTTCAAGATTTAATCAAAACGAAAGAAATATCTCTTGGGCATGCTAAGGTATTATTATCTCTGAAGAAAATAGAGCCGCAAAAGTCATTTGCAAGAAAAATTGTAAGTGAGGGGTTATCTGTTAGGGAATTAGAAAGGTTAGTATCAGATGTTTGGATACTTGATGCTGGTAAGGCTCATAAAGATTTAGTAACAAGTGAAAGAAAAATACTAAATAATAAAAAAGAGTCAAAATTCTCTGATATAATTGATCTTTTAAGAGAAAAATTAGGAACGAGAGTTGATATTAAGCATCAAAAGAGTGGAAAAGGAAAAATTGAGATTGAATATTACTCTCTAGATGAATTAGATAGAGTAGTTCAAGAAATTACAAAAGATATTGTGAATATTTAAGAAGGATTAAAAAATTATGGACGCAAACAGATTAGAAGCAATTCTTGGAGCAGATACAAAAATTTCAGGAAATTTATTTTTTAAAGGTCCTGCTGAAATTAATTCACAAATTGATGGTGAAATCGTAGGGGAGTCTTTAATAACAATCGGCCAAACGGCAATTCTTAAAACAAATATAAAATCTAGTGAAGTTATTATTTATGGTAATGTAACAGGTGATATTGTAGCTAAAGAAAAAGTTAGCTTAAAAAATACTTCAGTAGTAACAGGAAATATTCAAGCACCAATAATTTCAATTGAAGATGGAGCAATTTTTAATGGTCAATGTATAATGAAACAAGATGTAGCATCAAGTTTCGTTAAAGTAGAAGATACTATAGAAGATGCTATAGAAGATATTGAAGAATAAATAAAAAACTTTATTTCATGTAAATATTCTATTTAACATCAATGTACTATTATTGTATAATTTTACTATGGTGTTTTCCATACTCCTTTTGGAGAGATGGCCGAGTGGTTGAAGGCGCTTGACTCGAAATCAAGTTTACGAAAGTTTCGTAACAGGGGTTCGAATCCCCTTTTCTCCGTTTTTTATTGTTTATTTTCAAAAGGATTAAATTCGCTTTCTAAGATAGTATTAACGTTATTTTTTTTGCTTTGCTTTATTATTTTTTTCTTAATATCGTTTTGCCAAGTTTTTAATTCTTTTTCAGTTTTAAAAAGGTCCTTTTTTAATTTTATGATTGCATCAGTTAAGAAGCTATAACCAACTCCCCCAAGTCCTGAATAATTACTTTCAAGTATAATTACGTCATTTTTAAATACATCATTTTGCCAATTAATTTTTCTTTTGTCTAAAATATGGAATACACCATCATCTGTTCTTATTGATTTATAGTAAAAATATAATTTTGATTTTGCTATATTTCTTTTTTGTAAATGCTCTTGAACTGCAAAATTAAAACTAGTTCCAACAAACAGTAATTTTAATGGTGCTTCATTATACAATTTTTTTGCTTCAGGGACATAATGCCCCGGGTGAAGTAATCTATTTGGAAATAGTAAATTTGAAACATTTAATAAATCTGTATCTTCACTTTTAGGAGGATAAATTTCTTTTACAGGGAAACATGGAAAATTATTAATATCTTTTTTAGGGAACGCTTCTTTTATAGTATTTAATAAATTATTTGTTCCTAAACATGAACCAACTTCATTTAAATGTGACCCCGTCGGTTCAAAAAATTTAAAATCTACCTTATTTTTCATTTTCATTAAATACTCATAATTATCAACAAATGGAATATTTAATTTTTCAATATATCTTTTCATTATTTCATAACTGTTTTCTCTTTGAAATCTAGTCGGGTCTTTAAATTTATTCGGAATATTTCTTGAATACATAGCCGTATTGTTTGGGTTTACTACAACTAAAAGCTTCACTCCTTTTTTTTCAAGCAGATTTTCAAGTTTTTTAAGTTTGTTTGCTTTCTTAATAAGTAAAAAATCATCCGGAGTAAATTGTCTATTAAATGAATTAAAATACATAGGTTGAATTAAAGAGCCATCTTTCCCCACAATCGCTTCTGGCCCATAGCTAAAAGTTATTTGGTTAAAAAGTCTATAGCTTAATTCATTATTGATTTTTACAAGATATCCCCAAAGAGCATTTGCTCTCATAAAATAATTATCAAAACTTTTTTGAAAATCATTACTATATAAATTTTCATAAGTTAATTTTTTATATGGTTTAACATCGGCAATACCGTTGAGTTTAGTTTTAGGGATAATCTTAAATTTTAGTACGAATAAAGGAATAAACAAAAACACTAAAAGTGTTATTAGCAAAATAAAGTTTAATTTGTTATTTAATATACTATTTTTACTTTTTACATTCATGATAAATTTTTATTCCTTAAAATTGAAAATAAATAAATGGGCTAAATTTCGACGCGCTTAGTATTGCAGTACAAATAAACAGTGTAAGTAAGCAGTAAGTAAATTTTATAATAGGGTTATTTATAATAGATAATTTCTTTAATCTATTTATAATTCTTTCATTTTCTGTAAATAAAATATGATAAATAATAATTATAATCGATATTAAAAGAATAAATTTTGCCTCACTATGAATAATTCTTCCTTGAAGTGGATATATTTGAGGCACAGAATATTTTGAAACATTAAACATATATCCTAAATATTTAAAAACTTCATGCATACTTTTACTTTTAAATATCACCCAACTTATTTGCATAAAAAATAATGTTAAGAACGTATTAAACATTTTTCCTAAAAAAGTTTTTCCTAAATTTTCAGATTTTTTATACCAACCAAGTTTATCAATTGTTAAAAATAAGCCGTGATATGCTCCCCAAAAAATATATGTCCAATTTGCCCCATGCCAAAAGCCTGAAACTAAAAACACAATCCACAAATTTATATAACTTCTTAATTTTGAAACTCTATTTCCACCAAGGGGAATATAAAGATAATCTTTCATAAATCTTTGAAGTGAAATATGCCATCTTCTCCAAAACTCTGTAAAAGTTTGCGAAGCAAAAAGTTTATTAAAATTTTCTAAGAAATTAAATCCAAAAATTTTTCCAAGTCCAATTGCCATATCAGAATAACCAGAGAAATCAAAGTACATTTGAAGTCCATAGCAAATAACACCAAGCCATGCATATCCCGTCGTTATAGAAGCTTCAGATAACCTATCAACATTATTAACGACATTTCCAAGAGTATCAGCAAGTAAAACTTTTTTAGATAGTCCCATGCAAAATCTTACTGCACCGTTTAAAATGTTATTTAGTACGATTTTTCTATCATTTATTTGTTTTGCGATGTCCTTATATTTAACGATGGGACCTGCTATTAATTGTGGAAAAAGGGCAACATAAAGAAGATAATTAAAAAAATTGCTCGCAGGTTTTACTTCTTTTCTATAAACATCTATTAAATAACTTATTTTTTGAAAAGTTATAAAAGAAATTCCAATAGGTAATACCACTTTATTCCAAGATGTTTTTGTAAAATCAATGGAAACTAAAAAACTATTTAATTCATGGATAAAAAAGTTGGAATATTTATAATAACCAAGAAGTAGAATATTTAATATAATACCTGTGGTTAGCCAAAATTTATTTTTTGAAATTTTGAAATTTTTAAAATTAATGTACGTATTGGATTTGAAAATTATATTTGCAATAATAAAATCTATAAGTGAGCTTGCCAAAAAAATTGGAAAAAATTCAAAAGTCCCCCATGCATAAAAAAACAAACTTGAAATAAGTAGTGATAAGTTTTTAAGTTTTTTAGGAACAATAAAATAGAAGAAAATACAAAGAGGCAAAAAAAAGTATAAAAATAGAAAAGAACTAAATACCATAAACTAATAAAACTAAATAATAATAAAAAACAAAAAAGATAACTAGTTTTTATGTAATATATTTATCTTTAATAATCTGTTAAATGAATTACTCGATAATTACACCATCTTCCTCTTGATACATAAATTCATCATCGCAGCTATAATTTACGTGTTTACCTGCGCTTGCTTCAATTTTTGCCATACGTGAATATGCATCTGTTATAATATCAAAACGCATATTAAAATCTTTAGAACCAGAGTAATATTTTAAATCGTCATCATTATCTAAAGAGTACCAAAGATAAGTTGTACCATCTTGACAATTCATAATATAATCAGGTGATCTCCTATGGCCATCACCTTCGATGTATAGCTTTGAAGATCCATTCATATATCTAAGTTCTGGTGAAATTCTTATTACAAGTTCTAAGTCTTCTGGATAGCCTAGCTCTATTTTTGTTTGAAAATAAGTATCTACTGGAATAATATCGCCGATGTTGGCTTTTACTGCGTTAATTTTTATACTTTTAACATCTCTTGAGCCATCACTCCAGATATCGTTATCATCACCGCATGAAATGAAAGATAGTATGCAAACAAATAGCAATAATAAAGCTGATTTTAAGTTCATAAAAAATTTCTCTCTGAAATAAAACTTTTTTACACAGAATATATATAATTTAATTTAACATTTTTTTTATTAAAATTCTATTATTTCAAAAGTGTAGTTGATTTGAAACCTCGGGGTAGCTTACGCTTACTACGGGCTAGCACTGCATGTCACGCGTGCTATGGATTACCCTAACGGGTAATTTATAAAATTATAATAATAATTTAATATATTTTAATACTTCAAATTTTTCCCAGGATTTCTATCTACTCCAAATAATCTCTTATCATACGTTTCTACCATTTGGATGCTAGAGTGCCTTGAAAATTCTTGGACTTCACGGTGGGAGATACCATCTGATAAAAGTTTAGTGATGGCAGTAGCACGTGCTGAGTGGGGACTTACAAACGAACCAGCGCCTGCTTTTTCACAATAAATTTTAAACAGTCTATAAATTCCACTTGGCGTAAGAGGTTTGTTGTCAGATTTAATTTGATTTTTGCCAGCAAACCCCATAAAAAGTTTATCGCCTGAAAGAGCCCCTTCACTTTTTCTAAATTCTAAGTATTTTATAAGTATACTTGAACACCAAAGAGGGAGTGCTTGCTCAAAATCTTTTCCTGATTTTGTAGCTCTTAGTTTTAAATAAAACGTTCCTCCTTCACTTGCTCTAACATCGTCCATTATTAAATTTGCTACTTCACTTCTTCTAAGCCCTCCCGCAAAAAGAAGTGATAAGATAAGTTTATCCCTTAGCCCTTGCATAGTTTTTTCATTCGGTGTGTTTATAATTTTTCTTACAAGATCAAAATCAATCATTTCAGTCGGCCTTTTTTGACCAGATTTTTTTGTATTAATAGGGACTTTATCAATATCGAAGGGATTAAGATTACAAAGATTAGAGGAAATAAACATTCTGTAAAGTCTTCTAAGCGCTGTAAATTTCTTTGCAATGGTTGAAGTCGTTAAGTTGTAAGATGTTCCAAATGACTTTTGATTTACATATACCCTTGTACTTATATCCTTGATTTCTTTGGATGTTTTTACTCGTGGCGCCTGTCCTCTCTTTTTTTCAAGGAAGTGTTTATACGAAATAGCATGAAGATCGGTTGCGCTTAAAATTAAGGTTGCCCCTTTTTCTGTTCCAATTTCTCCTCCTAGAAAATCGGTCCATTCTTTTATTATTCCAATATAAGTTTTTTGTGTATTAGGAGTTTTTAGCGATAAAAATGCAGAGATTCTTATCCAAACCTCGTTTTTTATAGTATTTTTTTGTGATTTGTCAGATAGTATTAACGTGTCATTCATATTTTTATAATAAAATCAGTATAAAAGAAGCTTAATATCAAATAATATAATTGACAAGTGGATTTTATGAATTATATAATTTACCGTAAATATTAGAAATTTAAAAAACTTTTAAATTAAAAAGTTTTTTATTATAAAATTGACGTGATTATTAAAAGCTTATTTTGCTAGCGTTTAATTTTAAGCCCTCGTAGCTCAGTAGGATAGAGCACAGGTTTCCTAAACCTGGTGTCACAAGTTCGATTCTTGTCGGGGGTATTTTTTAGAGGTCTTCATAATTTTTAGTAAAAATTAAGAAAATTGGTTGTTTTTATCGTTAATTTTTATAAAAAATAGAAACTTTTTGCACTAGTTAGCATCGTATTAACTGAAACGTAACTTATTTAAGAGCAAGTTGCTCATAATTTTAAAGGTGTTTTGTTTATGAATAAATCTGAATTGATTGAAAGGTTAGCGATAAAATCAAGTATAAATAACTTTCAGGCAGAAGAAGTAGTTAATATCATATATAAGAAAATGAAAGATGCCCTTGTTAACGATGGGAGAATTGAGATTAGGGGATTTGGAAGCTTTACTGTAAGAAAATATAAAGAACGTATGGCTAGAAATCCAAAGACTGGTGCTAGTATTCAAATTTCATCTAAGAAACTACCATTTTTTAAATTAGGTAAGGAGTTAAATGAAAGATTAAATTTAACTTCAAGTTTTGATAAAGAGTAAAAATATAAAGTATAATTATAAAAGCACCGATGTATATCAATGTAATTATATAGTTTTTAGTTTTATATAGGATTTGTGACATGTCGATTGATTGGTTAAGAGATTTAGAACGTGATATAATGTATGGTAAGGATTTTTATGCAACACCAGCAATGGGGCGTAACCAATGGGTTATTTCGCAAGATAAAGATTCTTTACATAGTATTGCTGAGAGAACAGCTGCTCATAAAAAAATCCCAGTTGACATTGTCAGATTAGTGTTGCCTTCTGAAGCTGTTTCCGGGGAAACATTTCTAGTTCCTGTAAGAATCGGCGCGCAGGGTGCTCGTGGTGAAGTTCAAATTGAATGGGTAACGGTTGAAACTAGAGAAGCTTCTGAGCTTATGAGAGATTTAAGATTCGGGGAATCTCCTTACTTTGGTATGCAAAAAGAAGAAACTATTGTTCCAAAAGATGCACCTGGTTTCTAATTTATATATTTTTTGTTAATTAAAATAACTGTTTTTATGTATTTTCTGTAAATTCTGTAACTTTTAGTGTTCTTTAAGGATTTTTTGTGTATTTTTATTGTTTTTCATAATGTTTCCTAGTGTTTTTTATCACTTTATAGATATTTTTATATTTTAGACTGTTAATTTTAATATTCTTATTTATAATCATATTTACAGGATAATTTGTATTATGGTTAAATTGCTTTTTTGCGGTAAGGTAAGTAATGAATTCATTAAGAAATGTATATAGTAAATTAGAAGATTTTGAAAAAGAGGCTGGTGGGGCAAGCGAAGATTGGTGGTGTGATGCCTCATATGATGAATTTTTAAAATTAAAATCCAATAAAGTTTATAATAATGAACAAATTTATGATTTATCAATGATAAATCCTGATTTACCACCTCATATATTCTTACTAGATAAACTTTTAGAAGCTACGATGAAAAAAGAAAATCATCGTTATGCAGTGTCTAGAGGTATATTTAAATTGAGACAGGCATTTTCCCAAAAATACAAAAATGCATTTAATGTCGCTTTAGATCCAAATTGTGAAATTTGTGCAACTCTAGCATCAAAAGATGCAGTAAGTTCTTTTTTGCTTGCAAATTCAAAAAAAGGTCAGAGAGTTTTACTTCCAGATCCAGTATACCCAGCTCATCTGTCAGCTATTAGAATAGCTGGTTTAAAGCCTTATTTTTTTAAACTTGGAAAAGATGAGGCAATGTTAAGTGAAATTTCTGATATTATAAATAAAGAGCGTATTGATTTTATTTTTTTTAATTTTCCAAATAACCCAACAGGTCAGGTTGCCTCTCAAGAATTTTATCAGGGATTGTACCATATTATAAAAGATAAGGGGATTATTGTTTACAACGATTTTGCCTATGGTGAAATGCTTTATAATAATGCGAAATGTCCAAGTATTTTATCGATACCGGGTTTTAAAAATTTTGCCGTAGAGTCATATACATTGTCAAAAGCTTATAATATTCCTGGATGGCGTGTTGGTGCTATGATGGGAAATCAGGATATTATAAAAAGAATGACTAATATAAAATCATACCTTGATTATGGATTATTTTTAGCTATTCAATCAGCAGCTTCTTCTGTACTAACATCAACTCAAGATTTAGTTAGAGATACTTTGGATATATATGATGAAAGATTAACATATTTTTGTACTGAACTTTCAAAATTAGGTTGGGAGGTTAAAAAACCGAGTGCTGGAGCTTGTGTTTGGGCAAAACTTCCTATGTCGTTAAGAACAGGTGATTCATATAAAATTGCCTGTCAAATTTTAAATAAGGTTAATGTTTGTGCAACACCTGGTGAAGTTTATAGTCAAACTTGCAAAGATTGTTTAAGATTTGCAATGGTTAAACCTATTGATATTTTAGAGAAAGTGATAGCAGCATTAAGTAATTTATAATGTAATTAATAAAAATGAAGAGTAATATTAAGAATTTTTTTACAATAGGATTTTTATTAACTTGTATAATTCATTATAGTCCTTCTTTAGTTTTTGCAGATAGTTGTCAAAGCGCAAAAGAATTATTAAAGCAAGCCGAAGTTTCTGATGGCGAAGCTCAAAAAAGATTATATATTAATGCAACAAAATTATGTCCAACGCTTTTAGAAGCACATTATAATTTAGGTGTTTACTATTTTGATAATAAAGATTTTGATAATGCAATTAAATGTTTCAATGATGCTCTAAAAATAAAAAATTATGAAACAGTCTTTATCGCATTAGGAAAAGAATATTTTGAAAAAGGTTATTGTAAAAAAGCTTTAGAATATTACCAAGATGCCATCATGAAATCTCCTAGAAGTGTTAAAGCAAGACAAGGTATAGCGCTTTGTAAGTGGAAAGATGGTGAAATTAATGCTGCTATAAGCGTTTTAAAAGAAGCATTGAAAATAGATGAAAATGATTACATTACATTATTTAATTTAGGGCAGCTTGAAGAAAGTAATAAAAATAATATAGAAGCGAAAGAATATTATAAACGCTCGATTGAAAAAAACGATATGTTTTATAAGTCTTATAAAAGGCTTGGAGTATTATTGTATAATGATCATAATTTTAGCGAAGCAAAAACATATTTACAATCTAGCGTTGCTTTAGAATCTAAGGATAGTGAAAGTTACTACATTCTTGCAAAAATTTATGAACAAGAAAATAATGAAGAGAAAGCAATATTAAATTTTAAAAGAGCAAGTGAATTTGATGCAAATAATAAAAGTTTTGCTTTTTCGCTTGCAACTTCATTGTTGAGATCTAATCATCAAGAAAGTGCGATGAGCTTTTTGTTAGAGAAGGAAAAGTTATTAAGTAATGATTACAAGTATTATTCACTTCTCGGTGTAGCTTTAATGGAACTTGGAAAATATAGTGAAGCAGAAGAGAATTTCAAAAAATCATTAAAAATTAATCCACTTTCTTCGGAAACTCATAATAATTTAGGGGTACTTTATAAACGGCTTTTGCGGCAAGATGAAGCCAAAAAAAGTTTTGAAAAATCGTTATCGATAGACAGTAATAATAAAGAAGCAAGAAAAAATTTGGAGAGTTTGTAAAAGATGAAAAGTTTATTAATAAAAAATTTAAAAGATGTAACAAATTTAAATGAAGAGACAATAGATAAAAATTTACTTCCACCTAAAGATTTTAAAAATGGTGATTTTTCGTTTCCTTGTTTTATGGTTGCAAAGTCGCAAGGCGTAGATCCTAAAACTTGTGCAGAGGATATAAGTAAAAAAATTGTTTTACCAAAAGAATTTGAAAAGGTCGTTGCAGTTGGACCGTATTTAAATTTTTATTTAGATAGAGAAAGGTTATCTAAAAATGTAATAAGTGAAATTCTTAAAAAAGGTGAAGATTTTGCAAAGGGTGAAGATAAGAAAAAAAATATTGTAATAGATTATGCTGCATATAATATCGCAAAACAGCTTCATGTTGGACATTTAAGAACAACATTTATAGGTCATGCTCTTCAAAGAATATTTAAATATTTAGGTTATAATGTTATAGCAATAAATTATTTAGGTGATTGGGGAACCCAATTTGGTTTTGTGTATGCAGGTAGTCAAATATGGGGAAAGCCAGAAACGGCAGATGTCGATAACCTTGTAGATATTTATGTTAAAGCTACTAGACTTAGAAAAGAGCAGGATGCAGGTGAAGTTAAAGAAGAAGATAAAGATAAACCGAATGTTAATGAGATGGCAAGAGATTATTTTAAAAGACTTGAGGCTGGGGATAAAGAAGCAATTGAGTTTTGGTTATGGTGTAGAGAGGGGGCATTAAAGTATATATATGATGTTGAAAAAAGATTTGGTTTAGAATTTGATAGTCATGATGGCGAAGCATTTTTTAATAATAAAATGCATACAGTGGAACAAATGTTAAGGGATAGTGGTGCGCTTGTAGAATCACAAGGCGCACTTGGAATTGATTTAGGGGAAGAAAAAGGATTTGCTAGAATTTTTGCTCCTGATGGTAGATCTCTTTATTTAACAAGAGATATCGCAGCAGCTTTTTATAGAGAAAGAATGTATAATCCAGAAAGTATTATATATGTGGTTGCCGCTCAGCAAAATCTTCATTTTAAGCAATTAGTAGGAACTATCGAAAAATTAGATGAAAAACTTTCAAAGAAAATAAAGCATGTTTCTTTTGGATTTGTGCCAGGAATGAAAACGAGAGAAGGTGGGGCTATTTCTTTAAAAGATTATTTAAACGAATCTCATAAAAGAGCGCTAGAAGTATATCAAAATGAAGTAAGTGTAAAGCCAGATGGGATAGATGAAGAAGAAATAGCAGAAAAAGTTTCAATAGGAGCAAGTTACTTTTATTTCTTATCTGTTTCAAACAATAAAGATTTACATTTTAATTGGAAAGAAGTTTTAACATTTCAGGGAGATTCAGGTCCTTATCTTCAATATGCAGTTGCAAGAATAAACTCTATAATTTCAAAAGCAAACAGTGAAGGAATAAGCATAGCTGAAAATGAAAATATTGAAACAAGTTGCTTTAAAGATGATGATAGTTTTCATTTGATATCACTTCTTTCTAAGTTTAAAGAAACAATTCAAAAGGCTTCAGAAAGTTATGAACCATCTGTTGTTTCAAATTATGTCTTAGAAGTTTCAAAAGCCTTCTCAAAAGTTTATAGAACTCATAGAGTAATAGGTGAAGAAAATAAAAATATATCAAAAGCAAATTTAGCTTTATTTACTGCGACAAGAGCAGTTTTAAGTAAGGGGTTATACTTAATTGGTGTTCCTGTAATTGAGAGAATGTAGAAATTTTTTAATAAACTACATGAATGTCATTAAATTTAGCCGTTACAAGCTTGTTTTTGCTATTAACTTTAAAAAGTCCACTTTGAGATGAACCATTTTTAAATTGAAGTGTTAAAGTCATAAATGATTTTTTTTCAGATATGCTTTTTTGGATAATTGTATTAGTTATGATTTTATTATTACCAGTATTAATATCATATTTTCCAATTAATAAATCATTTAAATAAATTTCTAATTTGTTTTTTATTGGAGAATAAAAATTTAATTCAATTTGATAAGGCTTATTAATAGGGGAAAA
>CAKMMH010000031.1 GCA_927798255.1 uncultured bacterium
GTGACAAAAAACGCCATAGAGGGCGATGTAAGTATTACTATGCTACTACAAAATAAGGAAGGAAAAGTTTAAACGAAACGTAAAGCTTGTTAAGGATATTTATGAAGGGGCTGTCCTTGTGGAATATACTAAGGATCGTGTCAATGACTCGAGCCTTGTTCCTCGTATGAGCGAAACGAGAAGAGATTTTTTTAAGTATTTGATTGATGTAAATATGAACTCCTATAGTAAGGTTGATAATATTATAATTAAAAAATCTTCTGTTTGTGAGTTTAGAAACATCAAAAATAATGATTTTGTTAAAATTGATGATAAGAAAGTATGGATAAATGGAAGAAGTTATCAAATTCGCTTTGATGATAAACGCTCAAATGATGATATCTTAGAATTGAAAAATCAATCTCTAAGATGGATTTATTTTGATGCGGATTTGAATAATTTTGAAAGTGGTCATACCATACAGGCATCATTTTTGATAAATCCTAAATACTTTTCATTTGATGTAGATGAAGATGGGAATCTTTTCTTGTCAAAAATTCCAGAATGTCTAAGTAAATTTTTTTACAAAGAAGGGAACGACACCTACATTGCAAATAAGAATTGTCCAGATATTGATTCGACATGGATTATAGTTGGAAATAATGATGAACAAATCGGTTATGTTTATGTAAAAGCGTAGGTATTTTACAATCGATTAAAATTCATCAGTCTGTCAAAAGTGAGGGGGAGATAGAAGCATTTCTTTTCCCCTTCATAAAGTTTTTTTTGAATTGAAATTAATATAGGATTTATGATGTTAATAAATTTTGAGCATCTTTTCTATTATTTAACACTTACAACTTGGGGATAAAGTTCCATCGCAGCAAAAATACTCTTCCTCCTGAGCATCCGCAAACTCCATGATGCCATGAACAACAGCCTGTAATCCTTTTTCTAATGTAATCGGTGAGTAATAAGTTTCTGTAACTTTTTGACTAGCTAAATTTTGATAGTCATAAATAAAGCTGGTCAAAAAGATTACTAGTGAAAGATAAGTATTTTTTCTCATAATTATTTTTGAACAGTTCTTCTTCTTGTGCTAATTCTATGAGTAGCGTTCATAATTGCATTTCTTGTTTTTTCTGGGTCTAATTCCAGGTGTTGACAGATTGACGAAAATGAGAAAATGTATTGATCATCTTCGTTTTCGTAATATATTTTATCTCCAGTTCTATCAAACATATAATCGATGGCTTCCTTTTTAAGTTCACCTTCAGAATTATAATCTTCGATAGCTCTAAGGATTATTGCTCTCATAAGTTCTGAGACTGGATCGTAGCTTTTTCCTACTTCGTAGGCTTGATCATTTTGAAACATTCTTGATTGACTTGACATTATTTTCTCCTAAAAAAGACGACATTATTATTTATTTTTTGAAAAAACTATTATTAGAACCTAAAGGAGCAGTTATCTTTTAGAGAAAATCAAAAACATTCATTCATAAAAAAGTTAAAATATTAACTTTCATATGAATAAATTTTTGAAAAAATTATAGTTGAAACAAATTAAAAGAACTTAAATGATTTTTCCAAAAAAGATATACTTTAAAACCAGTAAGTTTTTGTGCCTTTCACACATACTTGTTATGAAATGTGTATTAAATGTGTAACATTATTTTTATATAAATTGTGAAACTTTGTATCTTATAGAAGATAAATAATTTTTTAAAGATAATAATTGATTTTTGTTGATAACTAGATGATTTTTCTCTAAAAATTTTATTTGTTTAATTGTGTTATTGAAATATTCATTGAAGTATTCAAGCGCTTCTTCAATTATATTAAAATTATTTATGTCATTTTTGATATCTTCTAATAATAAGTTACTAACGTTTGGTGAGTTTATATAATCGTTAAAATTTCTTGTTTTTTTATTCAGCCAGAGTGTAACAATAAGTGATGGCTTTTTTTCAATAAAATCAGTTCCTTGCTTTTTTCCAGAAATATTTTCATTTGCCTTTATGTCTAAGATGTCGTCCATGATTTGAAAGCAAGTACCTATATTACTTCCTAGCTCTTTAAAACAGTTTAGCAATTCATCATTTATGGTATTAGTATTTAACATATAGGCTCCTAATGCACAAAGAGAAAAGAGCGAGCTTGTCTTATCATGCATAATATTTATAGAATCGATTGGTTTCATATTTTGGAAATTTGCATTAAGCTCTGAAAATTCACCTCTAATTAAACGAAGGGAAGCTTTTTGAGTTTCAATTATGAGCTCTTTAGGAAGATTTATTACATAGTCAAAAGCATAAGCAAATAGGTAATCTCCTGAAAGAATAGCTTTAGAATCTCCGAATTTTGCCCTTACTGTTTCTTTTTGACGTCTAAATGTTGATTCATCAATAATATCATCATGAATTAATGTAGCGTTATGCAAAAGCTCAACAGCTGTAGCAAAATTAATGGTATCATTGTTAATCGAATTATTAAATAAATTAGAAATTATAAAGATTAGTATTGGTCTAATTCTTTTTCCACCAGCAAAGATTTGGTATTTAGAAATGTCGTCTATTTGTGAATCATGTGAAAAACTTAAGTTAAAGTTATTGTAGACTAACTCTAATTCGTTGTTATATTGTTTTAATTGTTCTTTTAACGTGTCTTCTTGCATGTAAAATATAATAAGTATATTTTCTTATTATTGCAAATAGTTACAAGGTTAAAAATATGAATGATTTAATATTAAAATTTAAATTTTGGGTTAAGGCATCACGTGGTTACTCGCTTCCTATGAGTCTTTTAAGTTTTCTTGTGGTTTTTTCATGGTGTGTAAAGGAAGGTGGAAAAATTTCTTATGGATTAGTAGCTTTGCTTGGAATAGCTTTTGCACATCTTGGAACGAATCTTTTTGATGATTTTATTGATTTTAAGAATAATGTTCCAAAGCAGGAAGCAAAGAGGACGTATTTTCAAAATTCAAATATCACTTTAAAAACGATTTTTTTTGCTACATTTATTTGTTTTTTTATTTCTTTTGTTATAGGAATATTTTTTATTTATAAAGTTCGGATAGAAGTATTATATATAAGTCTTTTTACAGGTTTACTTTGTGCTTTATATCCAAAGTTAAATCATATATCGCTTGGTGAGGTTGCACTAATTTTAACTTTTGGTCCAAATCTTTTTTATGGGGTTAGTCTCGTAATGGGGGTCGATTTTAGTTTAGAGCTTTTTATAATTTCATTGCTTGTCGGAATCTTAACATTAATATTACTTTTAACACATGCGTTTATGGATTTTGATACAGACAAGGAAGTAAATAAAAAGACGCTTCTTGTAAGATTAGGTACAAAAGAGAGGGCTCTTAATTTTTTATTTTTATTATTAGCAATTTGTTATGTAACTTTATTTTATTTAATATTTGCAAAAGTTATTTCACCATTTGGGGTAATTTCAATTTTTACATTACATTTAGTAGTAAGGCTTTATAAGTATTTAAAAGATTATATTGTAACTCCAGATTCAAAGTTATTTTTACGAAATTTTATAATAGCAAGAAATATTGTTTCATTATTAGATATAATTATATCGATAGCTATTTTAGTTAGATAGGATATGTAAAGGAACTTTAAAATGATGTTATTAACAATGTGTACTCAAAACGCTTAAAGCATTCAAAGAAAAACTATTAAAAGAAGTAATATTCAATTAATTTATACTTTTACTGTTTTTAATTTATCAAATTTTAGTCAACCCCTGATGGGGTCGTGAGGTGTGGGGGATACCTCATATAATGGGGTAGACTTACAATATTTCTAGCGAAATATTGCTCGCTTACTCCATCCTGGTGCCGCGTGCAAGCACGCTTTGTTATATTCCTACGGGATATTTTGAAATAATAGTGCTTCCTTAGCCCTAGTAATTTTCTTGATTTAAGCAAGCGAGACAAAAAAACATTAACCACCCGACCATTTTCCCGAACCATTTTTCCGATAAAAATTAACAAGGCGCAAAAAAGACGGTATTATTTTTAAGGACGCGAGCGCAAGTGTACTAGCGTACAGAGAGCATCGCGTCCTTAAAAATAATACTGTATTTTTTGATGGATTGTTAATTTTTACGGAAAAATGGCGTCCCTAACGGGATTCGAACCCATGTCTACAGCGTGAAAGGCTGCTGTCCTAGGCCGGCTAGACGATAGGGACGCACTAAAAAGGAGCAAGATATTTGTTTTTTTAACAACTATCTTGTCAAATGACCTAGTAAGAATATAGAATTTTTAAAATAAAATCAAGATTTTTATATAAAAAAATATAAGCTTATGAAAAAATTATTATTTTCGCATGAAAAACTTAAAGAAATATCAAAAGATTTTGGTGTAAATGCAATTGGTGCTGTAGAGGCAAAATTGTTAGATAGCTCATTATTTAAGAAGTGGCAAGAGCTTGGTGGGGCTGCAGACCTTGAGTATTTAAAAAGAGATGCTAGTTTTTTTACGAATCCTTTTAATTTGTTAGAGGAAGCAAGGAGTATCATTTTATTTTTATTTTTTTATGAGGATAGCTCGTATAAGCTTTTAGATTGTCCTAGTGGATTTGGAAGAGTTGCAAGATTTGCCTATGGGAAGAATTATCACAAAGTTATAAAGAAACATTTAGTAAATATAGCAAATAAAATTGGTGAAGAGCTAAGGAAAGAAAATTTAGAAGAAGATGTTAAGTATAGAGTGTTTGTAGATGCTGTGCCAATTTCTGAGAGAGTGTTTGCAAAAGAAGCAGGGTTAGGGTTTTTAGGAAATTCATCGATGCTTGTAAACCCAGATTTTGGAACATATTTTTTTATAGGAGAAATTGTAACAAATTTAGAAATAACAGATGTTCCTAAAAATGAAGAATTTAAACATGATTGTAATATTTGTAATAGTTGTCAAAAAGCTTGTGTAAATAAAGTAAAAGAAAAGGGGTTTTTTGATGTTAATAGGTGCACTTCATATTTAACAATTGAAAAAAAGGGAATAATAAAAAAAGATGATTGGCACTTATTAGGAAATTGGATTTTTGGTTGTGATTTTTGTCAAACAAGTTGTCCTTTTAATAAAAAAGGAAAAAGTGTTAGTAAAAAGTTAGAACTTGGAACAAGTGTTACAGAAAATGGGTTAATAGATTTAAAAGATTTATTAGAGATAAATGATGATGATGAGTTTTTAAAAAGGTATAATGGAACATCATTTATGCGTGCAAAGAGGGAAAATATTATTAGAAATTCATTAATTGTTATAGCTAATCAATTTCATGATAAAATGTGGAAAAATGGTACTAAAATCGAGAATAATTACCTTCTTGATATAATTAAAAACATAGGTGATAATGATAAAAGCGAGGTTATAAGATATACCGCTAGGGAAGTTTTGGATTATTTAAAAGGAATTTAGTAAAAAATGAAAAGGCTTACATTATTTTTGATTTTAGTTTTTTTAGTTTCATGTACTCCAAGTTTAAAAAACACAATAAGCATTAATCCGATTTCAGCACCTACTAAAGAAGAAAAGACAGAGGCAGATTATTATAAGAGTGAAAGTAATCCAAAAGTTAGAGTTGGAATAATAAGCGATGCAAGAAATTTTAAAATTGTTGCTAAGATGGATGGTAAGTCTTATGAAGAAGCGCAAGATAGCACTAAAATTATTCAAATGGGTATAGAAAAGTATTTTGCAGAAAGTGGTTATAATGTAACTTTATTTAATGCTCCAACGATTACAGGTGAGTTAGAGAATTGGATTGTTACGATAGAGCCTAAGACTTTTTATAATAAAGTTGAAGCAAAAGCTGATATCATTTTATCACTTCTTAATGCAAAAGGACGTGTAATTTATCGTTCAAAATATTCAGGTGTTTATGGTGAGTCAGGAATGTTCTTTTCTGAGTCTGATATAGAAAAAACTTTAACTTATGCCATGCATTATGCTTTAATTGAAGCAAGCAAAGATGCAAGATTAAGAGAGCTTATTTCTAAAAATCAGGTTAATGATTAATTAAAAGATAATTTTTTATATGACAATTTCAATTAGAAAATCTACTAAAAGCGATAGAGATATTATTATAAAGGTTGCAGATTTAGCGTTTGAAAAATCAAGAGATGAGAGTTTTGAGTTTCGTTATCCAATGCTTTTTGATGATAAGAGAATAAATGAGTATTATTTAGCAGAAGATGATGGAAAAGTTGTGGGGCTTCTAGGCGCGTATAAAATTGATTTAGTTGTTAATAACGTATCGTTTAAAGCTTGTGGAATAGGAAAAGTTGCGTGCTTAAAAGAGTATAGAAATAAAGGCGTGATGACTAGTCTTTTAATGCATGCAGTAAGTAAAATGAAAAAACAAAACTTTGACATAAGTTATCTTTGGGGAGAGCGTTTTAGGTATGCAAATTTTGGCTGGGTAGAAGGCGGAGAGACGCAAAGTATTTCTTTTTGGCAAAAGAAGATGGCGCCACTTGTTAGTGATGACAATGTAAAGGTTGTAACTAAAAACGATGCTAAATTGGTTTACAAACTTTTAAAGAATAAATTTTCGTATTTAGCATATAGTTTAAAAGATATTGAAAGTGCATTCGATGGGAAAAGGCTTCATGGTTATAGATTAAATAATTCTTTTGTTTTTTGGACATATAAAAAGAATGAGATTATTGAAGCGTTAGGTGATGCTAAAGATATTTTGAAACTTGCGAATTTTTGTTTATTTGAAAGTCAAAAGTCAGATAGTAAAATTAATACTGTAGATATTGAAACTTCAAAAGAAGCCCCAGAGCTTTTAGAAGTATTAGCAAATTTTGCATGGGTATCGAGGAAAAAAAGCAGCGCAAATTTTAGGATTATTAATTTAAAATCTTTTTTAGAGAAATTTACAAAAGCTGTTAGCTTTAAACTTCCAAAGGTTTCAGAGGAGCTTTTAATTGGAAGCAAAGAAGAAAATATTGCGTTTAAACTTATAGTTAAGAATGGTGAGTTTTCTATTAAAGAATGTGATACGAAAAATGCTGTAATGTTAAATGAGAAAGATTTATCAGAGGTGTTTTTCGGGCAATTTCCATTAAATGCATTTTTAAAAGATTTACCTCAAAATTCTGTTTTTAGAAGTGTCCTTCCATTAACGGATTTACATATAAGTAAATTTTATTTGTTATAAAAAATTTTTTAAGATCGTTTGTTATTGTAAAAAGGGAATATATATTATGACTATGTCACAAAAAAATACTGAGTTTTATAATTTAAAAGAGGCAGCGAGGCTAGTTGTTCACAAAATGCCGTATTTAAATTCTGTCTCTTATAATATATGGATTCCGGGGGGAATCGTTGCTGATTCGGAAAATAAATTAGGAAGCACTCTTTTTATTCCTGATATGACTATGAGAGGATTTAAGTCTCATGATGCAAGATGGGTTAGCGAGGAGCTAGACGGTTTTGGATTAAGTCATAGTGAAATAACATCTCTTGATGCGTTTGTTTATCAAGGTACTTGTTTAAGTGAAACAGCTCTTCCTGCTTTAAAAACTATCCTTGATTCTATTTATTTAGCATCTTTTCCTGAAGATGAAGTAGATAATGTGAGAGAAATTTGTCTTCAAGATTTAGAAGCTTCAGAAGATAATCCTTCAAGATTAGTTGTAAATAAGCTTATAGAAAAATATCACACAGCCCCTTTTAATAGAAGTTTAGATGGTAAAAAAGAAGGAATTATCGCAACTACGCTTTCTGATATAAAAGAGCTTTATAGTAAGTATTATTCTAATGGTCCATTAATAGTTCTTGCAGGTGATGTTAAAGATGATTTAGTAAGTTATATTAAGAGTTATTTTGATAATAAGGATTTAAAAGATAATTATCAAAGACTTACACTAAATGAAACTCATAGCTTCGAGTATTTTCATGTTGATTATAATAGTGAGCAAACACAGATTGCACTTGCTTCTCCTGCTCCTAATGCATTATCAGAAGATTATTATGTAGCAAGGCTTACTTCTGAGCTTTTATCAGGTGGAATGTTTGGAAGATTATTTTTAGAGGTAAGAGAAAAGCGAGGGTTAGTTTATACTGTATATAATAGGTATGCATCAAATCAGTATTATGGAAAGAATGTTTTATATGCTGGAACTACTCCAAAGAATGCTAGTGAAACATTAACTGTTGCGTTAGACACGATAAGGAATCTTTCTAATGATTTGACAGAAGAAGAGCTTGTAAGAGCTAAAAATAATTTAAAATCATTAATATTAATTCAAGGTGAGTCTTCACTTTCTCGTTCATCAAATATTGCTGTAGATATGTGGCAGCTTGGTGAGTATAGAGAGAAAGATTTTATAATTAATAAGATTAATGAAATTACAATTAATGATATAAAGAATTATTTAGTTAAATATCCTTATGAAAATTACACAGTTGTAAGTTTAGGTAAAGAAGAGATAAAAGGAGTTATAAAATAGTATGATAGAGTTTACAAATATAAAATTAAGTTCTGGTTTAGATGTCATTTTAGAATACAATCCTGATTGTTCTTCTTGTGCAGTAGGATATTTTGTAAAAGCAGGTTCTAGAAATGAGTATGAAAAAATTTCAGGTATTTCTCATTTTCTTGAGCATATGTCTTTTAAGGGAACAAGCTCTAGGACTGCAATGGATATAAATTTTGAGATGGGAGCACTAGGCGCCCAAGCTAATGCTTTTACATCTGAAGAATTTACTGTGTATTATGGAGCTGTGATTCCTGAAAATTTAATTCCATTTTTAGATATTTTAACTGATATGCAAAAACCTCTTTTAGATAAGCATGAGTTTGATTTAGAAAAGCAAGTTATATTAGAGGAGATTGCACTTTATAAAGACAAACCTCAGTTTGATCTTTTTGATATGGCATATGGTGATTTTTACGCGGGGCATCCTATTGGAAATTCAGTGTTAGGAACTAATAAAACTGTTGGTGGAATTGAAGTAGAGGATATGCGTGCATATCATGATTCTTTATATGCAGCAAATAATGTTGTGCTTGCAGTTGCCGGGAATTTTGATAGAAAAGAATTAGAAAAGTATTTAGAGAATGTAAATTTAAGATTAAATCCTAAGAAAGAAATTACTCATCCAAAGAAAGATTTTGTTCCTACAAACAAGGAGAGAGTGTTTACTAAGAAAGATATTACGCAAGCTCATAGTTTATATTTAATAAATGGAGTTTCTGTTTATAATGAAGATAAGTATGAGTTAAGTGTGCTTTCAAATATTATAGGGGATTATACGGGTTCTAAATTATATTGGGAACTTTTGCATACTGGAATTTGTGAAGATGTGTTTGTAGATAATGATGAAAGGCTAGATGGCGGAATTATTTCTTTTTATGCATCATCTTCAAAAGAGAATCAAGAAAAAGCAAAAGAAGTATTATTAAAGCATATTAATTCTTTAGATGATTTTAATAATGAAGAAATGGAAAGAGCAAAAACAAAGCTTATGTCTAAAATTACATTTGCATCTGAAACACCTTTTTCAAGATTAACATCGCTTGGTATATATTGGCATTACTTTAAAGAAGAACATAATGTTAAAAAGATAATTGAAAGAATAAAAAAGATTGAAAAAGTAGATATAGTAAAAGCGATTTCAAAGCTTGATATCGAAAATATTGGAAAATATAGCCTTGTAAAAGAGTAAGAAATAAAAAAAGAGTGCTAGGAAGTTTAGATCCAAAGCACTCTTAGTTTTTTAAAACCGGATGGGTTTTTTAAAACCGGATGGAACCGTTTACTCCTCCTCTTGATAAATCCGAAGGATCTTTCCAGATTTATCCATTTTGATGACAGCTAAGGCGTCTGCTTTAGCAGCTACTAAATATTTCGCAACGCCTTCTATCGCAACGAGAATAACTTCCTCATCAGTTTTGTCAAGTTCGATAACGTTTTTTAACTTTAGCGAACTACAAGCCAACTTATAAAAGTCGAATATAAGTTGTTCATCCCTTGGTAATGATATATAAAAGACGGGTTCGTCATTGTTGTGTTTGTTGCATTTATTTAGCAGTTCATTAAACACCTTTTTAGTTACATCTTGGATTTTGGAGTTTCTAACATTTTTATCGTACTCATCGTTATACATAATATTCATTCCTTTCAGTTGTTAGTAATGGCACGATTCAATTTGGAAAATCTATAATAAATACAATTACTAGTCAATATTTATGGAGCAGGATGACGTAACTACATGATTATAACGAAAATATTTTTTGTAAGGAGTTGTTTATGGTAAATTATTGTGATGCACAAATGCAAGCTTGGTTGACTGCCAATGCTGGAAGAGATAATGTCCCGCAAGGTTTAACAGATAAGTATAGTTCTGCTCCTAAGATTGATTCCGAAAGAACTAAAACTGGCGGTAGATTAACAGAGGATTTTGTAAAAAATATTGACACATTTAATGCAAACTTGGATATGAAAATACAGGCTTGGAAAGCAAGAATTATTAAAGAAGTTCGGGCTACTCCAGTTAAAGATAACAAAAGAAGTGATAAATTTGAGGAGTTATTAGGTCAGGTAGGACGAGAGATGCAAGAACAGGTCCCAGCTCAATTTAAGCAGGCTAAGAAATTGTTTAATGTATCAGTTGAACCTAATTTTTGGGAAACAGTTGCACTAGTTTTTGCTTTAAATGATTGTCAGCAGAAAAATGATACAGATGCTGATAATACAGTTATAAGCGCAAGAAATTTCTTTACTATATATTATAAACTTTATGATGATGATAGAAAATTCAATATAAAATTGTTTTGTGGACGAGCATTATACGCAAAGGGTAAATTAGATTATAAAATCGAGAAACTAGCTCGTGGGGCTGACCAAAAAATGAAGAGAGCTTCTTGGAAAACTAGTAATGCTGGAAGAGATGATGTCGATGTTAATTCGATATAAAGATTTAAATATTCAAGCATTGTCAATCTTTTGTCATTTTTATTATTCTATTAAAAATGGCAAAAGATTAACCTCTTAAAATCATTACATAAATAATTTTTCATATTTGGTACATTCTTTGCAAAGAATTCTGTGTGTCAAATTTTTACACAAAGGCTTTTTTTTAGGATTTTATAAGCTATGGCAGAAGGATCAGCACCAGAGGAACGTACCGAAGACCCTACCGCGAAGCGAATTGAACAGCTTCGAAAGGAAGGAACTATTCCTGTAAGCACAGAGGTAGCACAAGTTCTATCTTTGATAGCTGGTTTTCTAGCCTTAAAATTTATCGTTAAAAGTTTATTTAAAGATTTAGAATTTGTAGTCACACTTTCTTTTAAACGAATTGCCGATACTGCACAAATTACCTATAAGCAAGTTTATGATGGTGGAATGAGTCTTTTATCTTTAATAGGTCCAAAGATATTTTTATTATTAACTATTGTTTGCAGTGTATTTGCTCTTTCTATTCTTATTCAAACAAAATGGAATATTAAAGAAAAGAAATTAGATTTTAAATTTTCAAACTTAAATCCTATAAATGGTGTTAAAAGAGTGTTTTCTGTAAATGGCATAGTAACTACTTTAAAATCAATTTTAAAATTAGCACTTATTATTCCTATTGGTGTTTATGGATTAAAAGGTTACGCTCCTTCAATGCTTATGCTTATGCATAGACAAATAAAAGATGTATTTGCGTTCACAGGAGATGCTATGTCATCACTGTTTTGGAAAATAATTTGTGTTCTAATTGTTCTTGCTTTGTTTGATTACTTCTGGGGAAAACACCAATGGTTAAAGACTAACCGAATGACAAAAGATGAGGTAAAAGATGAAAGAAAATCTATTGAAGGTGATGAAAGAACAAAGATGCAAATTCGTATGAAAGGAATGCAAAGAATTAGACAACAAATCTCAAAAGCTGTCGCACAAGCAGATGTTGTTATCACTAACCCTACACACTTTGCTGTGGCTCTTAAATATGATCCAGAAGTTGCATCTGCACCCGTAGTTGTAGCTAAGGGGATGGATTTCTTGGCACAAAAAATTAAGGAAATTGCTAGAGAAAATAATGTTCCTATTGTTGAAAGAAAACCACTTGCTCGTGCGCTTTATGCGTCTGTTGAAGTTGGGCAAGAAATTCCAAGAGAATTATATAAAGCAGTTTCTTACGTATTTAGATATGTATTGTCTTTAAAAAATCCAAAATATAGGAGGACCGTATAGCACCTAATAATAATAAAAAAACAATTGATAGAAAGGTATTAAAACACTTAACGATGCCACTTGCGCTTGTAGGAATTTTGTTTATCCTAATTCTTCCAATGCCAACACCTGTGCTTGACGTGTGTATTGCACTAAATATTACTGTATCTTTTGTAATACTATTTGGCTCTTTGTATATGAGTCGTCCTCTTGATTTTTCAAGTTTTCCAGCAGTTTTACTTGTTACTACAATGTTTAGACTTGCAATGAATGTAGCATCAACAAGATTAATTTTACTTAATGGTGAAAAAGGACTTTCTGCTGCAGGGCATGTTATTCAAGCTTTTGGCCAATTTGTAGTTGGAGGAAATTACGCAGTAGGTATCGTAATATTTATTGCAATAAGCATTGTAAACTTAAAAGTTATAACAAAAGGTTCGGGGCGTATTGCAGAAGTTTCAGCAAGATTTACATTAGATGCAATGCCAGGAAAACAAATGGCAATTGACTCAGACCTTAATACTGGGCTAATTTCTGAAGCTGAAGCAAAACAAAAAAGAAATGACCTTCAAAGAGAATCACAATTTTATGGAGCAATGGATGGTGCCGCAAAATTTGTAAGTGGAGATGCAATAGCGGGTCTGCTTCTTGTTGTGATAAATATTGGTGGTGGTTTGTTTATTGGTATGCTTCAAAAGGGTATGACTTGGAAAGATGCTGCATCACTTTATACATTACTTACAATAGGTGATGGACTTGTAAGCCAAATACCATCAATTATTATTTCTCTTGCAGCAGGTTTAATAGTTGCAAGAAATGCATCAGGTGAAGATTTAAATACTGAAGTTATTGGACAACTAGCAAATAGCTCAAAACCATTATTTTTAACAAGTGCTGTATGTCTTGGACTTGCGATTTTACCAGGCCTTCCATTTATGCCTTTTATAACACT
>CAKMMH010000032.1 GCA_927798255.1 uncultured bacterium
TTTTGATATAAATAAATTAAGATATCATAAAATTATTATTATGGCCGATGCCGATGTCGATGGAAGTCATATTAGAACTTTGTTGTTAACATTCTTTTATAGACAAATGTATGAAGTCGTGGCAAGAGGGCACTTATATATCGCACAACCTCCTTTATACAAAGTTAAAAAAGCAAAATTTGAAAAATATTTAAAAGATGATAATGAGCTTGCAGATTTTGTTATCAATAATGGAACAAAGGGAATAGATGTTGTATCTAGTGATAATATTAAGACTGAAGGCGGTAATTTAAGTAATATTATCTTAAATCTTGAAAGAGCAGAGAAAGTTTTGTATGAATTTACAGTTGAAAGATATGATAAGAGGGTTTTGCTTGCATTCTTAAGCTGTGATAACACTGATTCTGTAATATTTAGAGATAAAGAGCTTTTAGAAAAACAAGTTATGAAGCTAAAAGAAAATTTAGCAAAGAAAATTTCTTCACAATTTGATGTCGAAATTATTGAAAATAAAACTCAAGATGATGTTGAGTTTGCAATAAAAGTCACAACAAGAGTTGATGGATTAAGAAAAGTTTCTGTTATTAATCATGAGCTTTTACAACGTGCAGATTTTCAAAAATTAAAAGAATTAATGAATGAAGTTTCAAAAATTGGAAAGGCTCCTTATACAATCATAAACACAGAAGATAGTTCTTCAAAAGATAGTGCTGAAGATGTTTGGCATTTAGCAGAAAAAATAGATGCAAATGGTAAAAAAGGTTTCACAATTACTAGATACAAAGGGCTTGGAGAAATGAACCCAGAGCAACTTTGGGAAACCACAATGGATCCACAAAAAAGAATGCTTTTACAAGTACGCGTTGAAGATGCAATAAGGGCAGATGAGATCTTTACTGTTCTTATGGGAGATGAGGTAGAGCCAAGGAGAAAATTTATTGAAGATAATGCTTTAAATGTAAGAAATCTTGATATTTAATAAAATTTAAGGAGGAGTTTTTATATGTCAAAAAGAAGAGTCGCTATAACAGGTTTAGGTTGTATTTGTCCTTTAGGAAATAATGTTAATGATACTTGGGAGAATGCTTTAAAAGGTGTTTCAGGTGTTGATCGTATAACTCGATTTGATACACAGGATTTTCCAGTAAAAATTGCAGGAGTTGTTAAAGATTTTGTTCCTCAGGATTATATGGAAGTTAAACAAGTAAAAAAAGTTGATTTTTTTACCCAATATGCGATAGCAGCTGGAAAACAGGCATGGGTCGATTCTGGACTTATGCAAGATGGCTTTTATGATAAAGAGCGCATGGGATGCATCTTAGGTGTTGGTATGGGAGGGCTTCCCATCTTAGAAAAATATTATGATGCATATAGAGAAGGTGGGCCTAGAAAAATATCTCCTTTCTTAATACCAGCTCTTATAAGTAATTTAGCTGCAGGCTATTTAGGGATTGAGTACGGCTTAAAGGGAATAAATTATGTTATAACTAGCGCTTGTGCTTCTTCAACACATGCAATAGGTGAAAGTTACAGAATGATAAGAGATGGATTACATGATGTCGTTCTTACAGGTGGAGCTGAAAGTACAATAACTCCAAGTGCAGTTGGGGGTTTTGCGGCTATGAAAGCATTATCTACAAGAAATGATGAACCTCAAAGGGCATCTCGTCCATTTGATAGAGATAGAGATGGTTTTGTGATGGGAGAGGGTGGAATAGTTCTAGTATTAGAGGAATATGAAAAGGCAAAGCAAAGAGGCGCTAAAATTTATGCAGAAATAGTTGGATATGGTTATTCTTGTGATGCTTATCATATTACAGCTCCTTTAAAAGATGGAGAAGGTGCAGTATCTTCTATGAAAATGGCTCTTGATGGCGCTACAATTACACCAGAAAAAGTCGATTATATAAATGCTCATGGAACTTCTACTCACGCAAATGACGAAATGGAAACAGTTGCTATAAAGGAAGTTTTTAAGGAGCATGCATATAAACTTAGTGTAAGCTCTACAAAGTCTATGACAGGTCATCTTCTTGGTGGTGCAGGAGCTATGGAAGCTTTATTTTGCGCACTGGCAGTTAAAAATAACATTATTCCTCCAACGATTAATTATGAAAATCAAGATCCGATGTGTGATTTAGATTATACACCAAATAAATATAAGGAAAGAAATATTAATTATGCGCTTTCAAATTCATTTGGGTTTGGGGGGACTAATGCAACAATTGCGTTTAAAAAGGAAGAAATGTAAGGCTATTCTTCCTTTTCATCTTTAGTTTTGCATATTTTTTTAACAATTTTTTTTAGAATTTCTGATATATTATTTGCTTTATCTTCTATATCACACAAGATTTCAGAGTTGTGTGAAACGATGAAATTTGGTGTTTTATTTAATAATTGTTCATAATTATCTGTAGTTTGTGTAAGATGTGCTGCTTCTAAGATATATGTAACTTCTGGATTTTGATTGTTGTTTATTCTCCAAAAAGCATAACGTCCGCAAGCACTTTTAAAAGTACAAGATAATGTAAAAACATTTAATTTTGAGTTTTTTCTAACTTGAAATTTAAAATCAGTTACTTCTTCTAATAAAAAAGTATCTTGAAGTACCATTTTCCAGAGTTTTTTTGCTCTAAAAAGGTATAATTCATTAGAATATTCTCCAATGACTTTGTATGTATCTTTGTCATATGAAACAAAGCCAAAAGATGTAACATCTTGATTACTTTGAGAAAAATTTTGTAAATTGTCTTGCGATATGTTTGAATTAGTATATTGTATAATTTCCATTTGTAATTAGTATCGGAACTTTTAAAAAATTTATAGATACTAACTTTTAATAATTTGAAAATTAAACTATACTAATATTAGTAAGTTATAAGCATAAGGGTTTTAGTTAAAGTCTTATATAAAATATTTTAGAGATGAGAAAGATAAGTATATATTTATAGATAATGTAAGACAGAGAATATAATACGTATAAACCCTTAGAGAAGTTTATTTTTATTTAATTTTTAATTTAGAGTACTTTTTAAATACAGCAATTTTATTTATAACAAAGAAGATAAAGTTAATGTTATGAGCCTTTTTCTAATTGATAGCTTAGTTCAAATTAAAAATAAGTTATATATAAATATGAGAAATATAAATTTATACATTTAGTATGTTTAGGTCATAAATTTTCTTAATTAATTTGTCTTAAGTATCTTTTTAAATAGAATTACTGGTAAAAAAGTGTGATTTTTATGAGAATTTATTTTTTATATTGATATAAAGGGATGAAATAAATATGAGAAGAGGTAGTAGGTATAGTAGAGATGATAGAGGCTCTAGAGGTGATAGCCGTTATTCAAGAAATTCAAGAGGGAGAGATGGTAGGTATTCTTCACGTAGTAGTTCAAGATATTCATCAGGCCGTGGCGCTCCAAGATTTAATCGTAGGAGAAGTGATATAAGTCAGGCAGATGCAGGAAATAAAAGAGAAAGAATTGCAATTGAAAGTGGTGCATTGGTTTTAATTGATCAGTTCATGCTTGCAAATCCTCAATTTATTCAAAAAATGCTTGATAATATAGATGAAGATGCAAGTGTAAAAGATAATATCATCAGGGACTATGGTGGAGAAGTTATAGATATAGCTCCTGATACTTACGGTATTCAAAGAGATCCTTACGGGCTTTCAATTATAATTCATCCAACTAATGTTAAAGTTGATAAAAAGGAATTATCTCGAGAAATGCAAGAACCTATTGGAAATATCTTTGTAGATACACGTTGTGTTGCTATGGTTGATAGAGAGCTTTTAGATGATAATTCACTTTTAAAGAAATACGAAGAGCTTTGGAATAATGGTGAGGACAAGGCTTGTAGAGATTTATTAAGAGATAATGGTGGAGCTGTAAGATATGGTTTCTGCCGTTATGGTGATGAATTTAGTGTTTATGTTAACGATGAAAGCAATGTAGTTTGCTTATGGCCAGGAGTAGCAGAAGATTTAGATGAATAAAATAACCTTTAAAGAGCAACTTTCAAAAGATGTCTTTTGTTTAAAAGTTCAAGCAAAAGAAATCGCTAAAAATAGAAAAGCGGGACAATTTGTTATTGTAATGTTAAATGAAAATTTAGCAGAAAGAATCCCGCTTACTATTGCTGATGCTGAAAATGAAACTATAACTTTAATATTTCAAGTTGTAGGAGCTACAACTTTTAAACTTTCAAAATTAAATGTCGGTGATGAGATTTCTGTTGTGGGGCCTCTTGGAACGCCAACTCATATTGAAAAATTTGGAAAAGTAGTATGTGTTGGAGGAGGTGTCGGTGTTGCTCCACTTTTTCCTATATGTAAAGAAATATATAAAATAGGTAATGAAGTTAATGTTATCCTAGGAGCAAGAACAAAAGAATTAATTTTATGGGAAGAACGTTTTAAAGATATTTCTCATAATCTTATAGTTTGCACAGATGATGGAAGTGCTGGAAAAAAAGCCTTAGTTACAGAGCCGCTTGAGGAGATTTGCAAAAATAACGAAACGAAACCTGATTTAGTAATTGCAATTGGGCCTCTTCCTATGATGAAGTTTTGTTCGCTAACTACAAAAAAATATGATGTAAAAACAATTGTATCATTAAATACAATAATGATAGATGGTACTGGAATGTGTGGCGGATGCCGTGTTAGTGTTAATGGTGAAACAAAATTTGTATGCGTTGATGGGCCAGAGTTTGATGCGGCGGGAGTTGATTTTGATAATCTTCTTGCAAGAGGGAAAAGTTTTGCAGGAATTGAACACGAACATAAATGTAGGATTGGGTTAACAAATTAAGGGTATTTTCATGGAAGAAACGATATCAAAAATTTTTAATAATGAATCGTTAACGATAAAAGAAAAACAACAAATTTCTGTTCAAATACCACAAGAACAAGATGCACAAAAGAGAATTTGCAATATGCTAGAAGTTACTAGCACATACACTGAAAGGCAAGCAAGAATTGAAGCCTCAAGGTGTCTTGAATGTAAAAATCCTCTTTGTATGGGAGGATGTCCTGTAAATGTAAAAATCCCTAGTTTTTTAAAAAAAGTTTCATTAGGTGATATTAAAGGAGCATATGAAGTTCTAAAAGAAGATACACTTCTTCCTAGCATTTGTGGTAGAGTTTGCCCTCAAGAAAAACAATGTCAAAAAGAATGTGTACTTGGAAAATCTTTAAAGGATGTAAACAAAGCAGTATCAATAGGACGAGTTGAAAGATTTGTTGCAGATTACGCAAGAGAAAATGACTTTGATTCTGACATTAAAGAAATCAAAAGCAATGGAAAGAAAGTCGCAATTATAGGAAGTGGGCCATGCGGAATTACAGCAAGTGCTGATTTAAGGAAGCTAGGATATGATGTTACAGTGTTTGAAGCATTTCATAAACTTGGTGGTGTCCTAATTTATGGAATCCCAGAATTTAGACTTCCAAATAATATAGTTGAGAAAGAAATTGAAAAGTTAAAAAAGTTAGGCGTAAAGTTTGTAACAAATTTTGTTATTGGACGTACTGCTACATTAAAAGAATTAAAAGAAGAGTATGGCTTTGAAGCTATTTTTATTAGCACTGGTGCTGGACTTCCTTTGTTCATGAATATTGAAGGCGAGAATTTGGTTGGTGTTTTTAGTGCTAATGAATTTCTTACTCGTGTAAACTTAATGGAAGGTTACAAAGAAGAGTCAAATACACCAGTTTATAAAGTAAAAAATGTAGTTGTAGTAGGTGGTGGAAATGTTGCAATGGATGCTTCAAGAGTTGCAAGAAGACTTGGAGCAAATGTTAAACTTGTTTATAGACGAACTAGAGATGAAATGCCAGCAAGAAAAGAAGAGGTAGAACATGCGATGGAAGAAGGGGTTGAATTTTTATTTTTAACAAACCCAAAACGAATTCTTGGCGATGAAAATAAAAGAGTTTCAAAGATTGAATGTTTAAAGTATGAATTAGGAGAAGTTGATGCATCAGGAAGAAGAAGCCCGAAGGAAATTCCAGGAAGTGAATTTTTAATTGAAGCTGATGCTGTCATTATGGCTCTTGGAAATAATCCAAATCCTCTTATTTCAAAGACAACGCCTGAAATAGAAGTTGATAAGAAGGGGAGAATCGTAGTTGATGAAAATTTAAAGACATCTATTGATGGCATATACGCAGGTGGAGATATAGTTTTAGGGGCAGCTACCGTGATTTTAGCTATGGGAATGGGGAGAAAGGCTGCTAAATCAATCCATAATTATTTAAAATTATAACCAAAATTTCAGTATATTATTGCTTTTCTCAATATTTGCATTACTTCTTAGTTTTTGTTAATATAACGAGCTATGTTTTGTGCTCATAATAGGCAAGAGGATGGATCAAGAAGGTTTTTAATAGGGAGGTTCTGATTATGTATATTTTATCACGCAAACAAGGACAAATAATTGATATCATATACTGCGGCAAGGTAATTGCCCAAATATTGGTTAAAAACATAGGACGCTCTAATGTCGAGCTTGGTTTTACTGGTCAAAAGGAGCAAATCTTATTTATGAGGGGGGAAAAGGTGATCCCCGACAATAATTGAGAGTAGAGCCTCTAAGCCTAGAAACTTCTCTTTATAAATAATAAGATGAAGCTACATGAAACTTCTAAGCACGAATCGTTGCAAAAGGAGTTCTTCATGTAGTTTTTTATTTAAATCATCTTACGGCTTCATTAGAGGGAATGTTTGACATTCTCTTGCACTCTTATCAAGTAAAAACCATAAAAGTCTTTCACTAGTACCAAAGCCACAAGTAGGAGGCATACCGTATTCTAGAGCTTCTACGAAATCCTTATCATGCATTTGAGCTTCTTCGTCTCCGCTATCTCTTAATGCTTGCTGCTCTTCAAAGCGAGACGCCTGATCCATTGGGTCGTTAAGTTCACTATAACCATTTCCAATTTCACTTCCACCAATTAATACATGAAATCTTTCAGTTAAATCTGGTTCATTTTTCATTCTTTTTGCAAGAGGTGAAATAGAAACCGGTTCATTAATTAAAAAACCAGGTCCAGGAATTTGCTTTCTACAATATTTCCAAAGAGTATCAATAGCTCTCGTTAAGTTCCAACCTTTTCTATCATACTCAACTTTAAGATCTGCAAGTTTCTTTGTGATATCTTCTAAAGAGGCAGTGTTAATATTAATTCCTGTCATCTCTTCAATAGTTTCAGTGTAAGAATATCTTTTCCACTCACTTCCTAAATCAATATCCCAGCCTTTGATTGAAAATTTTAATGTACCGAAAACTTCCTTTGCTATATACTTATACATTTCTTCTACAAGCTTCATTCCCATTTCATAATTTGCGTAAGCCCAGTAAAACTCTACTTGGCTATAATCTTGCAAGTGCTCCGCATCCATTCCTTCATTTCTAAATTGTCTTCCAATTTCAAAAGTTTTTTCAAACCCTGCAACCATTAGTCTTTTTTGCCAAAGTTCTCCCATTGAAATTCTTAAATATACAGGAATGTCAAGTGCGTTGTGATGAGTCACAAACGGTCTAGCGTCTGCTCCACCAGGAGTAGTTTCAAGTACTGGTGTATAAACCTCCGTAAATCCTCTTTCTTTTAAGAAAGTTCTAATTGCATTCCAATACTTATCTCTCTTATATACTAAATCTTGAACATCTTTATTGAACATAATATCAAGGTAACGTTTCCTTAACCTTTTATCTTCATCTTGAAGCGCTTTATGCTTATCAGGAAGAGGAAGAAGCGATTTTGTAAGAAGTGTAATTTTTTTAACTAAAACAGACTCTTCACCTTTTTGAGTTGTAAATCTTGGGCCTTCAAGTCCTACGAAATCTCCCATATCTAAATTTTTAATCCAGAACTTATATCCTTCTTCATTTTCAAGCTCTTTTTTACTTAGCACTGCTTGCATTCTACCTTGTTCATCTTGAATGGTAAGAAAAGTAATATTTCCCATTTCTCTAAAAAGCATAATTCTTCCAGCAATTTTTACTTCTTCGCCTACAGGTTTTTTTATTGCACTTTGAGTAGATTCTTTTATAAACGGCCCTGCTGGGTAAGTTTCAATTCCAGCTTCTTTAAAATTATTCATTTTCTTTATTTTTTCTTCACGAATATTATCAATCATTTTTACCTCAATTTAAAAATATAATTAAAAATCTACTTATAAATAGCTTTGTAACAAATACTATAAAATATAGACGAAGTGATTGCAAGGAAACAAAACAATATTAATATGTTAGTTTTTAAGATTTTTTGCCCGCAAATAAAATGGCGCTCCCAAGTAACGCAATACACCCGATTAAGATATTTGATGCAGAATTGTTTTTAGTCTCATTGCTACTTTTAGAATCATTAGTTAATGTTTTCTTTTCTAAAGAAATAAAGTTTAAAAACCCTTCTTGAAATTTGATAGTTTCCTTTAATGGAGTTTGGTTATCTATTTTGTTTATTGTCGTAATATAGTGAGTTTGATCATTATAGGTGAAAATGTTTATAAGTGACACAAATAATAATCCATTATATGTATACTCAATTTGAAATAAATTTGAAGTATAAGTAGAAATTGCCTGCGTTTTTAGAAAGTTAGATGTTAAAACTTTAAATCCTAATCTTTCATAAGTCTCCTTTAACCTTGCTTCAAGCTCTTGTGGTAAAAGATTAGCCGTATCCTTTGATTGTTCATTAGTTATTGTTACCGTTGGAAAATCCTTATCTTTGTATTTTATTTGAGCTATAACCATAGGAAAATCGCTTTTAACCGTAGTCATGTTACTTGGAATATCAATAAAAATATTATTTTGCTCGAATATCTCACATAAGGCGTTATTAAATACTGTAAAATATAGTATTATAAAGATAAAGGTTAATAATAATCTGTTTTTTAGCATATTTTCTGTTGTATAAATTTAATAATTTAGTAAAATTATAAAGGACAGTTTTGTTTTTTTTTAAGATATTGCAAAAAAAACTCTTGATAAATATATCAGTTTTACATTATATATAGCAATAGTGTTATTTTATTGGAAGTTTATAATTTTTATAACTTTTCTATAATTTTCTAATAAATTTAATATTTTATGAAAGGAGCTAATATGGCTAAGGCAGCATCTGCTAAAAAAGTAACTACAAGCAAAACAAAAAAGCTTGAACCTAAAAAAAATGTAAAAACTTTAAAAGCTAGTTCAAAAAGTGCAAGCGTAAAGAGCATAAGTAAAAAAGTTAGTAAGGTAAGTGATACTAAATCAAAAAAGCAAGTTGCATCAGCTAGTAAAAAGATCGCTGCTTCTAAAGTTAAAGATGTCAAAAAAGTTCAGACTAAAAGTGCTAAAACTGAAGATTTAAAAGTTAAGAGTACAAAATTAAATATAAAAGCAAAAGATACAAACATTCAAGCAAAAAGCCAGGTAAAAGATAATGTTAAAGGAAGTAACGTACAGCTTAACAAATCACTAAAATCTTCAAAACAAGATAAAGTAATCAATGTTTCAAGTAAGAATACTTCTTCAAAAGTAGTTGAAAAACAAGAAGTTGAAAAGATTACTTCAGCAATTAAGCCAAATAATGATTCAACTCTTAGTTACACACAATTAGAGTTTTATGATAATATTAAAGCTTTCTGTGGACTTGAAAAAAGAGCCCAAGCAAAAGAAATTTGCGATGATATTACAAATTTTATATTAGATGCTCTTTCAAAAGGTTACAAAGTTCCATTCTTAGGTCTTGGAAAGCTTTATGTAAGAAAAACAAAAGCTAGAATCGGAAGAAATCCTACAACTGGCGAAATCGTTCATATAAAGGCAAAGAGTAGGGTGCGTTTTGCGCCAGCTAAGAGTCTTGTCGACTTCTCCGACTAGTAAAAATTGGCAATCCATCGAAAAATACTTCGTTATTTGATAGTGACTCCATCCTCAACGTACTAATAGTACGCCTCCGGTGGAGTCCTATCAAATGTCTCGTCTTTTTCGCGCCTTGCCAATTTTTACGCTTCAATGCCTTGTAATTTCCGCACCTTGTCCGTTTTTTTGTGTGAAATTAATTATTTTTGACTTTTTCGTGCCTCACTAATTTTTACGGATTGTATAGTGTAGACTAACCTCGCTCGTTTTTTTTGTGATAAAGCTAAGTATGTCTCGTCTTTTTCTCGCCTTGCCAATTTTTACGCTTCAATGCCTTGTCTATTTTGTACTTTGTTTGTTCTTATTTTTTTATTCATCGAATCTGCTCTCGTGGGGATGATGCTGGGTGCCTGTTATCTGATTTCTGATTTTCTCTAATAGCTAATATTTGTTTTTGCTAATTGATTGCCGTTTCTTGTCTTTTTGTACTTGACTTCTGATATGTGATAAAGAGAATATGACCCTAACGAGGTTCGAACTCGTGTCTCCAGCGTGAGAGGCTAGCGTCCTAGACCACTAGACGATAGGGTCAAAATGATGATTTAATATACCAATATAAAAATAATAAGTAAAGAGCGGAAAGATTAAATTTTTTAGTAATATCTGATTGTTAAGAAAATAATTATAAGTTACTATGATTAAAAGAGAGTAGCTATCTCTTAGGTAATAATATCCTTTTAAAGTTTTATTTTGTTTTAGGTGATTTGCGTGAAAAAAGTTATCTTTATTTCAATTTTTATCATTAGTTTAGTCGTTATTGCTTGTTCAAGCGTTCCACCAACAGATTTACCGCCAACTGTTGATATAAAAAATTCCAAATTTAGCTTTATGCAAGATAATATGGAACAACAGTCATCATCATTTCACCATTTTTTAATGGGAAATATGGATTTATTTGATCAAAATTTTGATTCAGCACTTAGTAATTTAAAAAAAGCTGGCGATTTGTCAAAAGGAAACTCAGCAGCAGTCCATTCAAAACTTGCAGAACTTTACTTAAGAGAAGGACTTCTAGAAAAAGCATTAGATGAAATTAAAATCGCAATTAAAGAAGCGCCAATTAAACTTGATAATTACTACATAAAAGCCGGGCTTTGTGAAGCTCTTTCTCAAAGTGATGAAGCTAAAAAAGCTTATAAGTTTATTTTAAAAAACGATCCAAAACAAAAGAACGCATATTTGCTTTTAGCGGATATTTATAGAGAAGAAGGAGATATAGCAAAAGCCCAAGAGCTTTTAGAACAAATGAAAGAAAGGTTTTCAGATGATGTTATTTCATATCAATATTTAGCTAGAATTTATGAAAAACAAAAGGATATTTCTAAAGCAGAAAGTATATTAAAACAAGCTTATGAACTTGATAAAGAAAACGATGTGCTTGCAATGGAATTTTGTAGAATACTAGTTTTACAAGGTAAACTTGAAGATGCTAAAAAAGTTGCACTAAAAGTTATCGAAAAAAATCCTAATCATTCTTTAGCAAGAAGAATTTTAGCTGAGCTTTCACTTCAAGATAATAATCTAGATGAAGCACTTTCTCATTTTAATGCATTAAAAGATTCAAAAGAAGCAACAGCAGAAGTTAGATATAAAATTGCACTAATATATATGCAAAAAAATATGCCTGAAGAGGCGGCAAAAGAATTAAACTTGCTTTTAGCGTCTAATCCTGAACACACAGGCGCAAGATACGCACTTGGTACTGTGTATGCAGCAGAAAAAAAATATGAAGAAGCTGCTACCGAGCTAGAAAAAGTTAAATTTGATGATGAAAAGAAAAATTATATCGATGCTAAATTACTTTTAGCTTATGTTCTTAGAAAATTAGATAAAGATGATAACGCAAAAAAAGTGTTAGAAGAAGCTTATAAAAATGTTCCATTTGATAAAAGAATTGCTACTACACTTATTATGATTTATAGAAAATTAGAAAAAAGCTCTGATTCAGAAAAATTAATTTTAGAATTTCTTGAGAAAAAACCTGGTGACTTGGATATAATTTTTCAATATGCAGTTTTACAATATGAATCTGGAAAAAAAGATATAGCACTTGAAAAAATGAATTATATACTTACCAAAAATCCTGATTATGCAGAGGCTTTGAATTATTTAGCATATTCTTGGGCAGAAGATAATATTAATCTGGATAAAGCGCTAGAGTATATAAATAGAGCGTTAGAAAAAGATCCTAAGAATCCTTATTACATTGATACACTTGGTTGGATTAAGTTTAAGCAAGAAGAATATAAAGAAGCACTCGATTTATTACTTCGAGCACTTAATTTAGCTGATGATGATATCGTTATTTTCGAGCATATAGGAGATGTTTATTTAGCAGATGGTAATAAAGAACTTGCTAAAAAATACTATAAATTAGGTCTAGCTAAAAAGAATGATAAATTATCAGGCGATGAACTTAAATCAATAGAAAGAATGGAAGATAAGCTAGAAGATTTATAATAAGCTTTAAAAAATTGAGGACAAAGTGAAAAGATTCATATTAATTTTATTTATTTTAATATCTTTTACAGGATGTTTTTCAAGTAATAAAATTACATTTCCCAATATAAGTGAAAATATTGTTTCTGATAAGCAGAAAAATGTTTTCTTTGACAAATTAGTAGAGAATAATAAAAATTTTAATAATGTACGAGTCCTTTCAGATGTCATTTTGATTGAAAAAGGTGAGGGGTTTAAGTTTAGATACTTATTTATATATGATAAAAATTTAAGTGATAAAAAAGAATTTGTTCGTATAGAAGCTTTTCCTCCTGAAACATTTTTATCACTTCATATTTTAACCCAAAATGAAAATGAGGCTATGTTTTTAGATAGGCAGCAAAAGATTGCAATAAAAACAGATGATATAAAAAATATATTTAAAGAAATATTGAATGAAGATATCGATTATAAAAACCTTATAGAAATAATGGCAAGTAATAATAATTTAACAAAAGATAATGTTAATAATTATGATTTTTATATTTTAGAAAATAAAGATTATAAGCTTCTTCAAATTGTAAGTAAAAATAAAAATGAATATTATGAATTTAATTTAAAAGATTTGTCACTAGTTACTTATGATAATTGGAAAAATAAT
>CAKMMH010000033.1 GCA_927798255.1 uncultured bacterium
ACATTAAATAGTCTTTGTATTGCTTCTTTAATTTCAATCTTACTTGAACTAGTACCAACACAAAAAGTGTAAGTATTATTATCACTAGTCAAGCCAGTAGTCTTTTCAGAAAGCAAAGGATATCTAATTATTTCATAATCTTTAATTTTAGGAGCTGTTTCTTTAGCCATTTTTACCTCAATTAATTTATGCTTGTTACTCTATGCTTTTACTCTTTCTTCTAACATCTCGATAGCATCTTTTGTACAAATTAAAATCTTATGTTTTACTAAGTCATAAACATTTGCACCAGCTACTGATAATGTTAATAATTTGGGAAGATTTGAAGAAGCTCTTACAAGGTTCTCATTTCCATCCTTGTCTATAACAGCAATTCCTCTTTTACATAAATCTTCTTTTGCGATTTTTAAATTTTCTATAACGCCCACTAGACCTTTTGTCTTATGAGAATCTAATTCTAAAGAATCTAAGATAAACAAATCTTTCTTATTAACTTTATCAGTTAAAACAGAAGCTAATGCTTGTCTTCTTGTTCTTTTTGAAAGTCTAGTTTCATAGTCTCTTGGTTTTGGTCCAAATGCAGCACCACCACCTACCCATACAGGAGAAGTGTTACTACCAGAACGAGCAGTACCACGACCTTTTTGTTTCCATGGCTTTCTACCACCACCAGAAACTTCAGCTCTATTCTTCGAACAATGTGTTCCAGCTCTTCTTTTTGCTAATTGCCAAACAACAGTTTGATGAACAAGATCTGTTGAAATAGCAGCTCCAAAAACATCAGGATCTAAATTGATATTACCAACTACTTCACCTGCCATATTATGTATATCATATTGTAAAGCTTCCATCGCTTCTTTACCTCATTATCAAATTATAACTTCAATTTTTAAAAATTTATTAAGCAGCTTGCTTTTTACAAGACTTTTTAACAGCATTCTTAATAACGACCATACCGCCCTTTGGTCCAGGAACTGCACCCTTAACCATAAGAAGGTTTTTTGATTCGTCAAAAGCAACAACTTTTAAATTTTGAGTAGTTACTGTCTCAAAACCCATATGTCCTGCTAATTTTCTTCCTTTCCATACCTTACCAGGTCTTGCTCTGTTACCTATAGAACCGATGTTTCTTCTATCTTCGTGAGTACCACGAGTAGCAGGTTGACCTTTACAGCCGTATCTTTTTACAACACCTGCAAAGCCCTTACCTTTTGAAACACCTGTGATATCAACAAAGATACCCTGAGAAAAAATGTCTTTAGCTGTTACTTCTGAACCAACAGACAATCCTGCAAGTTTTGACTCGCCAGAAAATCTTACTTCTTTTACATACTTAAAAGCACCTTTCTCAGCTTTAGCAAAATGTCCCATAAGAGCCTTATTAACCCTTTGTGTTTTCTTAGCATCGAAACCAAACTCAACAGCTTGATATCCGTTTTTTTCCTCATTCTTAACGCTAAGAACATAACAAGGTCCAGCTTCTATTAATGTAACAGGAATACAATGCCCCTGCTCATCAAAAATCTGAGTCATACCTATTTTTTTGCCTAGCAACCCATCTTGGTAAATTTTATTTGTTGTCATCTAAAATACTCCCGTACCTACGTACTTTTCGAACTAAATTTTAACGGATGAGACCTAAAAATCTTACAACCAAAATATCTTACAACAATGACTAAATCAAGTCAAAATTTAAGCATTAATACTATTGTAATTTAATTGCTACATCCACTCCTGTTGATAATTCTAACTTTCCTAACTCATCAATAGTTTGTTGAGTAGGTTCTAATATATCTAAAAGTCTCCTATGAGTACGCATCTCGAACTGTTCTCTTGATTTCTTATCAACAAAAGTTGAACGATTAACTGTAAATCTTTCTACTCTAGTTGGAAATGGTATTGGACCAACAATTCGACCACCTGTTCTTCTTACAGCAGAAACTATCTCTTGAACTGCTGTATCAAGTAGTTTGTGATCATACCCTCTTAATTTAACTCTTATTCTTTCACTACTTATCATATCTAATCTGATCCTTAGTATATTTTTAAAAAGATCTAAAAACTGCATGTGAGAAGTCTAAAAACCTCCCACACACATTATTTTAATTACTTAATAATTTCAGTTACAACACCTGAACCAACAGTTCTACCACCTTCACGGATAGCAAAACGAACACCTTTTTCCATAGCAATTGGTTGGTGAAGTTCAATTTCAAAAGTGATATTATCACCTGGCATAGCCATCTCAGTACCTTCTGGAAGCTTAATTGAACCAGTTACGTCTGTTGTTCTGAAATAGAATTGAGGTCTATAACCAGTAAAGAATGGTTTATGACGTCCACCTTCGTCGCTCTTTAAGATATAAGTCTGAGCCTTAAATTGTTTGTGAGGTGTAATTGAACCTGGTTTAGCCATAACTTGTCCACGTTCAATGTCATTTCTCTTAAGACCACGAAGAAGAAGACCTACGTTATCACCAGCTTCACCATAGTCTAGAGTCTTTCTAAACATTTCAACACCAGTAACAACAGTCTTAGTTGTATCTCTTAAACCAACGATCTCAAGTGCGTCACCTACTTGTACCTTAGCTCTTTCGATACGTCCTGTAGCAACTGTTCCACGACCTTCAATTGAGAATACATCTTCAACTGGCATCAAGAATGGTTGGTCAACAGCTCTTTCTGGAAGAGGAATGTATTCATCTAAAGTCTTTAATAAAGCATCAATACTTCCAGTACCAATAGCGCTAGTATCACCATTTAATGCTTTTAATGCAGATCCCTTAATGATTGGAGTTGTATCTCCAGGGAATCCATACTCATTTAATAAATCTCTAACTTCCATCTCAACAAGATCTAATAATTCTTCGTCATCAACGATATCAACCTTATTTAAGAATACAACAATATAAGGTACACCTACTTGACGAGCAAGAAGAATATGCTCTCTTGTTTGAGGCATTGGACCATCAGCAGCACTTACAACTAGGATTGCACCATCCATTTGTGCAGCACCAGTAATCATGTTTTTAACATAGTCAGCGTGTCCTGGGCAGTCAACGTGTGCATAGTGACGGCTTTCTGTTTCATATTCTACGTGAGCACTAGCAATTGTAACTGTTTTGTTAGCATCACGAACTGTACCACCTTTAGCAATATCAGTATATGATTTAGCTTTAGCTAATGCACGGCTTGCTTGTGTATTAACAAGAGCTGCTGTCAATGTTGTTTTTCCATGGTCTACGTGCCCAATGGTCCCCACGTTGACATGAGGTTTTGTTCTATTGTATTTCTCTTTAGCCATATTAAACTCCTAAATAAGTTAACAAAATACCAAATTTGAGCGATTGCAAGCTTAAAAGCTTTGACCATGGCAATACACTCATTTTTAAGGATAAAAAAGATTTTATCCTTAAAGCCTAAGTAAACTTAAGCTTATTTATTAATTATCCCTTCTGCTACCTGTGCAGGCACTGGTGCATAATGAGAATACTCCATCGAATAACTTGCTCTACCTTGAGAGCCTGATCTTAAGTCAGTTGCATATCCAAACATCTCAGATAATGGAACTTCTGCATTAATAATCGTTGCGCCTGAACGAGGTTCCATACCCATAATCTTAGCTCTTCTTCTATTTAAGTCTCCAACGATATTGCTTGAATATTCATCAGGTGTTACCACCTCAACTTTCATTATTGGCTCAAGAAGTGTCATACCAGCTTTCTTAGCACCTTCCTTAACACAAATAGAACCTGCAATTTTGAAAGCCATTTCACTTGAGTCAACCTCGTGGAAACTACCATAATATAATGCAACTTTTAAATCTATTACAGGGTAACCTGCAAGCACACCACCCTTAAGTGCTTCTTCAACACCGGCTTTAACTGCAGGAATATATTCCTTAGGAATAACACCACCTTTAATTTCATCAACAAACTCAAATCCGCTACCTGGTTCAAGTGGCTCAAGACGTAAAAGTACATGTCCATATTGACCACGACCACCTGATTGCTTAGCATATTTATATTCATGCTCAACCTTAGAGTTAATTGTTTCTCTATAAGCAACTTGAGGCTTACCAGTTATAGTTTCAACATTAAATTCTCTTTTTAATCTTTGAACAATAACATCAAGGTGAAGTTCACCCATACCAGCAATTGTTGTTTGTCCTGATTCTTGGTCTGTACTTACATATAATGATGGATCTTCTTTTGAAAGCTTCATTAATGCAACACCCATATTTTCTTCATCAGCTTTTGTCTTTGGTTCAATTGCAATCTTAATAACTGGTTCTGGGAATGTAATGTTTTCAAGTAAGATTGGTGTTTCTTGCATACATAAAGTATCACCTGTTACTGTTTCTTTTAAACCAACAGCCGCCCCAATTTCACCTGCATCTCATTCTTTTAATTCTTCTCTATCGTTAGCGTGCATTCTTAAAATTCTACCCATTCTCTCTTTCTTGCCTTGAGTAGCGTTATAAATTGTGGCACCAGCTGTTACTTTACCTGAATAAACTCTAAAGAAAGTAAGCACACCAACATAAGGGTCAGTAATGATTTTAAATGCAAGAGCTGAGAAAGGTTCTTCCTCATCTGCTTTTCTTGTAATAGGTGCACCTTCTGGATCATTTGGATTAACTCCTTCTACAGGAGGAATATCTAATGGTGAAGGTAAATAATCGATAACACCATCTAGAAGTGGTTGAACACCTTTGTTTTTAAATGCACTACCAACAAACACTGGGAATATTTTTAACGCAAGTGTTCCCTTTCTAATTGCAGCTCTAATTTCTTCTTCTGAAATTTCTTGTCCTTCAAGGAATTTTTCCATTAAAGCATCATCTATTTCTGAAACAGCTTCTAAAAGTTGTTCTCTTGCTTCATTTGCTTCATCAACTAAATCAGCTGGAATATCAATATAGTTAAAAGTTGATCCCTTATCGGCATCTTCAAAAATGATACCTTTCATTTTTACTAGGTCAATGCAACCTTTTAAATTTGATTCAGCACCTATTGGAAGCTGAACTCTTACAGCATTTGCTCCTAGCTTTTCTCTAATTGTGCTTGTAGCATAATTAAAATTAGCACCAGTCTTATCCATTTTATTAATGAAACAAATTCTAGGAACGCTAAATTTATCTGCTTGACGCCATACTGTTTCTGATTGTGGTTGAACTCCATCTACACCATCAAATACAGCAACTGCGCCATCTAATACTCTTAAACTTCTTTCTACTTCAACTGTGAAGTCTACGTGCCCTGGAGTATCGATAATATTAATTTGATGCTTATCATATTGATGCTCAGAACCTTGCCAGAAACAAGTTGTTGCTGCAGAAGTAATTGTAATACCTCTTTCTTGCTCTAGGTCCATATAGTCCATAGTTGCAGCACCATCATGTACTTCACCTATTTTATAGTTAACACCTGTGTAGTATAAAATTCTTTCTGTAGTAGTTGTCTTACCAGCATCGATGTGAGCCATGATACCAATGTTACGTAACTTGTGAAGATCTCTTTTTGCCACCTTTTTATTCTCCTAACTTGATTACCTATAAAACTAAAAAATAAAAAATTAAAATTTATAATGTGCAAATGCTTTATTAGCTTCTGCCATCTTATGAGTATCTTCTCTCTTCTTAATAGCCCCACCCCTGTTATCTATTGCATCTAAAATTTCACCAACAAGTCTATCAGAAATATTTCTTTCTGATCTATTATTAGCAGCAGTTAAAAGCCATCTAATAGAAAGCGCTTGAGCTCTTTTTGGATAAACTTCAACAGGAACCTGATAGTTAGCACCACCAACACGTCTTGAACGAACTTCAACTAATGGACGAAGATTATCTAAAGCTTTCATAAAAACTTCAATTGGGTTCTTGCTAGTTTTAGCTTCGATTTTATCCATAGCAGTATAGAAAGCACGCTCAGCAACATTCTTCTTTCCATCAACCATAAGATTGTTTATAAACTTAGCAACGATAACTTCACCATATTTTGGATCTGCTATAATTTCTCTTGTAAAATCTCTTTTCTTTCTTGGCATATTATACCCCTTTACTTTTTATTTTATTAATTTTACTTATTATAAAATCGTTTACCTAAATTGACTTATTTTTTAGGCCTCTTAGAACCGTACTTAGAACGGCTCTTCTTTCTATCTTGAACACCATGAGTTTCAAGTTTACCTCTTATTATGTGGTAACGAACACCAGGTAAGTCTTTAACACGACCACCTCTAATTAATACAACTGAGTGCTCTTGAAGATTATGTCCAATACCTGGAATATAGCTAGTTACTTCCATTCCAGTTGTTAAACGAATACGAGCAACTTTTCTTAATGCTGAGTTTGGTTTCTTTGGAGTTTGAGTATAAACACGAGTACAAACTCCTCTTCTTTGAGGACAAGCTTTTAATGCTGGAACACTTGTTTTCTTAACTTTATCTTGTCTTCCTTTTCTTACTAACTGATTAATCGTTGGCATAACGCCTCATCTCCATAAATTTATAACAAGTTTGATACAATTTTTCTATAAATAAAATAAAAAAATACAAAAAACTATTACTCCAAGTTTTAAAAAATACCTACATTTATAAGCTATTAAGTAATCTTTAAAACAGGATACTTTAAAAATTTTTCATTCAAAAAATTTTATTTAAAATTAAAGTTATATAAGATTAGCACCTAATTATAAAAAAATAAATAAGTACAACAAATTTTTATAAATGATAAATTTACTTTTAAAGATGGATAACATAAAAATCTAGGATGACTTTTAGCAGAGCATCTTATAACATCTTAGAGTTTAAAAACCCTAAAAGTAAATCTAATGACATCTCATGGTGATAAAAAATACATTTTTTAGTGATAAATGTCAATAAATTAGGAAAATTATTTGAAATTTTTTTAGTTATTAAATAGAAATCCCTTAAATATTGTTAGGGTATCGATATAATCCAATCTTAAGGAAAATTCAAATAATGCAAGTAAAAAAAGAATATTAACAGGAGATAAGGCAACAGGCAGCTTCACATTGGACATTATATTGGTTCGTTAAAAAATACAGGATACCCATGATTGCTATTTTATTATCGCAAATTGGTAAGTTTTTACCGATCATATTAAAAAATATGCAGAAATAATGTTTTGCGTATACATATTGGAAAATATTTGCGCCAGAAATGCTAGATGAAATAAGACATGAATGTGAAAGTGCAAGTATTGGATGTAGAGATTGCAAAGCAAAATTTGCATGTAAACTTAATGAGTCATTAAGAGAAATAAGAGAGCGAAGAAAACACTATGAAATTCATACAAACGAAGTATGGGATATCTTAAACGATGGCACAAAACGTGCAAGAGAAATCTCAAAATAAACACTTATAGAAGTAAAGATGCAATGGGGATAAAGTTTTAATTTACGCTAAAGCCTAAACACTCATTTAGACACTTTAGAATAGCTTTAAAACGTAACATCATTTCGCCATCCATATCTTCATCATCATTTGAATATTCTAGATAGAGTACTCCTCTTTTAAACGAATTACCAAATGAAGCACAGATATAACTTACGTATTTACCAGTAACGGAGACTCCAAAATTTCTTATGGGGACAGTACATTTAAGTGCATCAGAAATCATACTAGAAGATGAAATATTTTCTTCACATGAAACTTCTCTATATTTAAATAACTCTCTTTCACCAATTTTTAATGTTGGAATTAGTGTATTTTTTTGCTCGTTATAAACATATAAGCAACCATTTTCAAAACCTGCTTTATTTATAGTTTCGTATCTTAAAATTTCTAAAGCTTTCTTTGAAAATTTATCATCAGACATGTTTACATAAACTTTTTTAAAACTATTAAAAATACTATCATCACACTGGAAAATGAAAGTATTTTTACGAAGCTTATTATCAGCATGAGCTAAAATTGCTTCTTTAATTTTATCTTTTAAAGACATAGTTAAATCAAAAATTTCAGGTGCATATTTTTCATAGTATTCGCAAACTTTAGTTACTTCTTTACTTATAACTTTTGATATATTTTTTGTACCTGAAATTTCGTCTTCATAATCATCAAGTTTATTAATAACTTCAGGAAAAACTTTTGGTTCATGAAGTTTTGCTACCATTTCAGAGTCGTATATACATTTATATGCTAAAGTATCCTTATTGTTAGCGGATCTTGTATTATCAACTAAATCTCTTACATTATCATTTAAATTCCAAGTCGTAATAAGCTCAACGATTAAATCATTTGGAGAAAACCCTAATGCTCTTTCGATGAAATCATCAAGAGTACCTTCTTGATTAGCTTGTACTTTTAATCCCCTACTAAACAAACGAGGATAGTTCCAAGAAAGCAAGCAGTTTGCAAGTCCTCTTAAAACTGATATCGTGTAAATCCATAATGGATCTTGATTATTAAGGATTGCATACTTTTGTGAAATCTGAGAAGAATTTGCAGTATATTTATACATTACAGCTTGAGAATAATTAATGTCATCAAATGAATGAAACGAATAATCACTTGCATCTTTTAAAAAGATATTTTTAAACTGTTCAATATCGCACGATTTTAAAAATTTTACAGGATCAACGCTCTCTCTTGAAGTAATAATACTAGGCATTTCTCTTAAGATTAAAGATAAAATTGTAAAATCTGAAGAAATATCCTGAATGAACTTTCCTCTATTATTATCATACACTCTTTGGATAACTTTACTTTTTATCGAATTATAAACTACTTCATTTAAAGGCATCCAAGCTACATACATTGAATTTAACGCTTGTTTAAGCTCTAAATTTTTTGTAAATAAAGGAGGTATATTTTGGTTTATAGAATTATTACTAGCTATATTATTTTCGCGTTGATATGTGTAATATTTTTTCTCTTCCACTTTAAAAACTCCTTTGGTAAAAATTAACATAAATAATTACAAAAATATTCTTGCATCTTTACTCTCAATGTTTAAAAATCGGAATTCATTAAAATATTCTTTAATTTAATCTCTAAAACTACACATATATATGAAAATATCACAAAAATAACACAGGGTTTTAAACCCAAATTGTTGATATGAAATAAATAAACTTGTATATTTAAAAAGTAAAATTTTTAATAAAAAGAGTGTGTTATTATGATAAAAAAATTACGTTTCTTAGTATTAGCCGTTATTTTATTTACGCCAATTATTAATGCAAATGCTGAACTTTTTTTAGATGCTATAGTTGCAACAATTAACGATAAACCTATAACATTATCAGATATAAATAAAAAATATAACAAACATTTGACATATGATGATTTAAAAAACAATCTTCAGGCTAGTAAAATTGTAGATACTGCTATACTAGACACGATAGTTGAATTAGAAGGTCAAAAAAAGAGACTAAGTGTTTCCGATAAAGAACTAGACAGTTACATTTCGCAAATAGCAAACAAAAATTCATTAACAGTCCCTGCTTTCAAAGAAGAATTAAAAAAACAAAATATTTCTTTTAAAAATTATAAAGAACAAATAAGAAGTGATATTTTAAAATCAAAAATTGCTTCCAATATTATTAGAAATGGAGCAGCCGTAACTGATGAAGAAATTAATTCCTATATTAAAAAGGTTAATGAAAATAATTTATTAAATAGTAAAATTTCACTTAATCAAATTTGCATACTAAAAGGTAATAAGACTGAGGCTGAAAGCTTAAAAGTTTTAAAAGATATTTTAGAAGCTCTTAAAAATGATGATTTTAAAGAAGTAGCTAAAAAATATTCAGAAACTCCGGATGCAAAAAATGGAGGGTATTTAGGTGAATTTGAGTTAAATGAATTATCAAATGAAATATTTAATGCAATTTCTCAACTTAGCGAAAATGAAGTATCAAAAATTGTTGATACAGAAAATGCATATTACATATTCCAAGTTGCCAAAAAAGATGCGACAAAAAAGCCGACAGAAGAAGAAATGAGAATTATAAAAGCAAAACTTGAAGAAGAACATTTAAAAGATGCTATTGATTCTTACTTTTCAAAAGAAATTTATAAAAATTATTCTATAGATAAAAAATTTTAGATTACTAACTTTTTATGGTTAATAAAGGATTAAAGAATAACGATACATTAAATTTTTCAATAGATAAGTTTTCTTTCGAATACCATAAGCATTCTTTACTTTTTTCATCAAAGTTAAATGATACGTTTTTTTTATATAAGAACTTAAAAAACTATACTTTAATTAAAAATGAAAATTATAAACTTATAAATTTTGGAATCATTCCCCAATTAAGTATTAATAGCCAAATTAATAATTTTTATAGCAACATTTATTGTTTAGATTATCAAAATGACTCTTTTAATATTTTAAACAAATTTAATGTATTAAATGAAATATTAAAAAACGATCCCGCATTATCTTACAAATGTCCCAAATGTGGTCATATATTAGAAAAAAATAGTACTCAAAGTTTAACAAAAAATATTTTTGATAATTATCAAGGTGATATTATAGCTATTGGTGAAAATAAATGCATAACTGACAACATTAATGTTAAAGAGCTTATTAAAAAAGGCATATTTAATATAATCTATAATGACAGCATAATGGACATTGATGATATAAACACTAAGGAAATAAATAATTTTTACATCGTAAAAAATAAAATATCACTATCAAATTTTACTACATTTAAAAATCAATTTAATAGCATTTTAAACGATTATAAAAACCAAACTAATGATTTCTTTATATTCTCTACTAAAAATAATAATTTTAAAATTTATAACATTAATGATAAATTTATTTGCAGAAATTGTTCATACGAATTTGATTTTCCTACTTCAAAATATAATTTCAATAAAAATTCAGATTTAAATTCTTTAAGTAATATTTTTTATAACAATATAAGTTTATCTTCTTTACTTAACGATCCATTTAATATCTTAATTTCAAAAATTGAGAATATACGAATAAAAAATTTGTTAGCAAATTTTATTAATTTTGGTTTAGAATCTTTAAAATTTTTATCTCAAATAAACAATTTAACATTAAGTTATATTTTAAATTATATAGATATAAAAAATAAAATTAATAAAAATGATATCCTGATAATTCAAAATCCCCTTTCATTTATAGAGAGAAAATATTTAGAACAAATCCTAAAAGAATTAAAGAATATATCTATAATAATATTTGAAAATAATAATGATATATTTTCACTTAATTTTGATAAGGTTTATAACTTAACTAAGCATACAGATAGCAATTTAATAATTAAGCAAAGAAATAGTGTTAAACTGCAAACAACAATAACTAAAAATAAAGTTAATATTATTTCTTATAAAAATTTAGAAAACATTATTAATTTAGCAAAAGAAAGTAATCTATATAAAAAGGTTAATATTATTTATCCATTATTTTTTAAAAGTACAACATTAATGAATCTTTAATATATCTTTACTAATATTAATGACATTTTTTTACAAACTACAGATGCTAAGGTTATAGGACTTCAAAAAAAAGATTTTTTCTTAAAAACAAGCAATAAGTATTTGTGCAAAATTTGCCAAGGTAAAGGAAAGATTAAGGAAATAGAAGGTATATATAAGATATGTCCTAAATGTAATGGAAATTTATTTAATGACACTATTTTAAATTTAAAATTTAAAAATGTAACTTTAAAAGAAGTTTACAACTTTAATATAACTGAGGCATCAGAATTTTTTAAGAATTTTAAAAAGATATACTATCAAATTGATCTACTAAACAAAATGAAACTTGGGGAATTAAGGCTTAATTTCCAAACGGATAATTTGACTAGCAATATTATTAATACAATTAACATATTTAGCAATTTCAATGAGTTACAAAATTCAAATCTTTATATCATTAAAAATGCCATTTCATTCTTAAGTAATTCTCAAAAATTACGATTTATAGATATACTTGAAAGTTCTATAGAAAATAATACGATAATATTAGAAGCAATTTAATAAATTGTATTGATTAAAATTCGTGAGATTTTATTTATAGGTTCATATTGTTATGCTTAGATTTTTTAGTAAATGTCATAGAAATCAAAAAGGTGAAGGTGAAGGAAGTTTAATATTTTTAATTATAATTATCCTTTCATTAATTAGTGGTGTATTTTGGTTTATAGGATTTATTAAAGATACAAAACATGCAAGAGTTGAAAGAAGTAAAAAAGCCAAAGCAGAAGCAGAAAAAGAAAAAAAGAAGCTTGCACTTGAAAAGCACGAACCTAAAGGATACATATACTATTACAGGCCTGGCATCCACGGCAAAGAACCGTACAAGATAATTAGACCATACTTTGATGAATAATCTTCATTAAACAGAATTGTATTAAGGTTAACCATCAAACAACGCAATTATACTTAACAATTATTATTTCTTTTAGCTACATTTCACTTTTCAGCAGAAAAACGAGTAAATCACGACTCAACACCATAAAAGTAGATGAAACGCCGATAATACGCGGCATTTAATGGAGC
>CAKMMH010000034.1 GCA_927798255.1 uncultured bacterium
AGGTGTTTTACATCTTCATTAAGAATTACTTTCATTTTTTCAAGCTCCTATAAAATTTTGGTTTTACGCAGCTCCACCAGGAGTTGGCTTCACTGCTAAAAATTAGTCTGCAACAAAATGAAGAAGACAAATTGCTCGCGCACGCTTAATTGCTGCCGCAACTTCTTTCTGATGTCTTGAGCAAGTTCCAGTTATGCGGCGTGGAAGAATCTTACCACGTTCTGTTGTAAAGCGGCGAAGTCCGTCTGCATCTTTGTAATCAATTTTTCCCTTGTTTGCGCAAAATCGGCATACTTTCTTGTGTGAGAAAAATTTTCCTTTTCCACGAGCCCCACGAACTTCATCTTCACGTCCTGAATCCTGAAGCTGCTCCTGTGTTACATTTGTATTTTCGTTTACTTCTTTTTCGTCTGCCATAATATAGCTCCTGTTTTTAAGAGTTTTTTAACTGCGGGAACCGAATTAAAACGGAATATCTTCAGGGAAGCCAGCGTTATCTCCGCCAAAAGCTTCTGAAGAAGGCGCATATCCGCCGCCGGAAGACTGATTTTGAGAATAAGAAGCACGCTGCTGATAACCCCCAAATGAATCAGAGTTGCCGTTATTCTGACTGCTAGAAGACCTTGAGCCCAAAAGCTCAATTGAGTCAGCAAGAATATTTACCCTGCTGAATTTCTGTCCGTCTTTTTCCCATCTGTCCTGGCGCAAAGAACCTTGAACCGCAATTTGTGTTCCTTTTGTAAGATAAGGCTTGATACCTTCCGCACCTTTTCCGAAATATGAAACATCGAAAAAGTTAGCTTCGCTAATCCACTGGTCTCCGTCTTTCTTGCTGCGGTTTACAGCAATAGAAATTGAAGCGACAGCAGTTCCGCTGTTAAGATACCTTAATTCTGCGTCTCTTGTAAGTCTTCCTACAATAACAACGCTGTTTATATCAGAATTCGCCATAATCTACTCCGGAATTTTTTGTCTTATACGTTCTTTGATTCGATTAAAACAAAAAGATATTTCAAAAGATTGTTGTTGAATTTGAATTTACCGTCAAGCTCAATGATTTTAGCAGGATTCAATTTCAGTGTAAAAAGAACAAAGTGTCCGCGTTTCTGCTTTTTTACTTCGTATGTAAGATCACGGTCGCCGAAAACTTCCTCTTTTTCGATTTCTGCGCCGAAACTTGCAAGGTCAGCTCTAAGAGTTTCAAGACCGACCTTAGATTTTTCTTCCTCTAAAGGAAAGATTGTCATAAGTTCATACTTTCTCATCGTATGTTTCTCCTTATGGTCAGAATGGGAGCCGCATACGCAACTCCAAGGGGTAATCAATATTAGCAGTTTTTATATGGATTAGTCAACGGAACTTCAAAAAAGTTCAGTATTTTTAGAAAAATTTACTTTTGCACTAGAGTTTTTATAAATATTCAAGTATACTTTTCCCCATTGCATTTTGAAAAACGCCAAAACTTTTATTTTTTAGAGTCCGTGGCGCTTCAAAAGTTTTTTTACATTAGGAGAAAAAAAATGAACAAAGCCGAACTTATTGAAAAAATGGCAAAATCAACAGGCTTGCCAAAAAAAGACGCAGAAAGCGCGCTCAAATCATTTCTTGAGATTGTCTCAAAGGAACTTGAAAAAGGACACGATGTGCAACTCATCGGATTCGGAACATTTACAGTTGGAAAAAGAGCAGCAAGAGAAGGACGCAATCCTGCAACTGGAGAAACAATTAAAATCGCAGCTTCAAAAACACCAAAATTCAAGCCAGGAAAAGCTCTCAAAGACCGCTTGAACAAAAAATAAAAAGTAAATTTCAAAAGTTTTTGCAATTCATGGAAAAAAATTCCAATGTCTTGCAAAAACACCCTTTCCTTTCAATTAATGATAATCAAAAAATACTTTACTTAAACTGGTAATTTAACCATCATTCAATTTTGCAACTGCGGATTACTTCTTTTCACTTAAACTGCAAGTATAAAATTGCCCTATGGACAAATCTAGGGATTTATGCAAAATTTTGGGTGCAAACATCCGCTGTTACAGAATAAAATTAAAAATGACGCAGGAGGAGCTGGCGGAAAAAGCAGGAATAACATCAGTAGGAATTTCAAAAATTGAAACAGGAAAAACTTGGCCTAAAAAAGAAACTATAGAAAAATTCCTGGAAATTTTAGAAGTAAAACCGTTTCAGTTATTCACGGAAACAAAAGAAGATTTTTTAAAATACAAAAACATCGTCACAGAAACAATATCCGAGCTAGTTGACAAAACTTTTTCCGAGCAGAAAAACACTTCCAAAAGAAATAGAAAAGAAGTAAATTTGAAGATAAGACAAGTCCAAGCATTGAAAAAGTAAACAAGGAAAGCGTTGCATAATAACGACCGTAACGCTTATCGCCTTTCATATAAGATAATGAAAAAATATGCACAAGCAAACTTACAAGAGTTACGACAAGTAGCATTATAGAGGTTAATCTATCAAAATTTAGAGAAAAACTAATGATTTTTATAGAGGGGGATTGTCTAAAAAAGCTTAAATCCAAATAAGCACCTAATTCTGTCGGGCTATGCTCAAATGCAAACTTAGCTTGTGAACTTAAATCATTTACTTGATGTGTCGGAAGAAATGGCAAAGAACTATTTAATGTAAAATTTTTGTTAATTAATGAAAAAACTAAAAGTAGAATCGATAATAAAAAACTTGCACTTACGGCAATTATCCCTACGAAGTCCCCATTTCTTTTTAAGTGTTTATTAAATAATGCTAAGATTACAAAACTAAAAAGTGGAAATAACAACAATATATAAAGAATATAAAAACTCATAATAAAATACTAAGATATTATCAATTAAATGCAATAAAAACTCATATTTATAATAACTCTTAGTAATAATTAGGACAATAAGTGTTCTTTTTAAAGCTCTTTTCCTTCAAAAAATAGCCAAGAGCATCAACTAGCTCACGAATTTTAAACATTTCTTTAATTTTTCTTTTGAGGACCAAGCAAAATGAAACGAAAGCTACAACACTAGAACAAAAACTGTAGCTGTAACAATTGTTATGGAGTAGAGAGAGTTAAAGAAACCTCTAGATAACGTATATATAGTTCCTGTATATAAATAGCGATTTTTTAAATTCGCTGATGACATAAGAGATTAATTTTGACAAAGATTTTTATTGTTTAAGTTATAATTTTTAAAATTACAAAGAAATCTCTTTAAAAAAATAACAAAAATGAAAATTTAGATAGATTTATCCTGTAAAAATAAAAATTGAAGAAATATGATTTATGATTTTTTAATTGCAATATTGGCTAAAGTAAAAAGGTTTTAAGCTATAACGCTTCTTTAGCTTTTGTGACATAGGGCGATACGTAGACACACGAATGTGTGGCTGGCCAAGTAGACGCACAATTTTGCATGTGCAAAATTGTGCAGGATACTTGGTTGCACAAAAAATATTAACTATCTTTTTACACCAACTGCCGAAAGACGTTTTCCTTCTTCGTTATCAGTAAATTGCTTAAAGTTCTCAACAAACATATCAGCAAGTTTATTTGCTTTTTCTTCCCATTGTGCTTTATCAGCATAAGTATCTCTTGGGTCTAAAATTCCAGTATCAACACCTGGTAATTCTGTTGGAATTTCAAGATCAAATATTGGAAGTTTCTTAGTTAGAGCTTTTTCAATTTCACCACTTAAGATTGCATTAATAATTCCTCTTGTGTCTTTGATTGAAATTCTCTTTCCAGTTCCATTCCAACCAGTGTTTACAAGATATGCCTTAGCACCACTTCTTTCCATCTTCTTTACTAATTCCTCAGCATATTTTGTTGGGTGTAATAACAAGAAAGCTGCACCGAAACAAGCTGAGAATGTAGGAGTTGGAGTTGTAATTCCTCTTTCAGTTCCTGCAAGCTTTGAAGTAAAACCTGAAAGGAAATGATACTTAGTTTGATCTTTACTAAGCTTAGATACTGGAGGGAATACACCAAAAGCATCAGCTGTTAAGAAAATAACTTTTGTTGCATGTCCTGCTTTTGAGACAGGTTTAACAATGTTGTTAATGTGATAAATAGGATATGAAACACGAGTGTTTTCTGTTTTTGAAGCATCACAGAAATCAATCTTTCCATTTTCATCAACACCAACATTTTCTAAAAGTGCATCTCTCTTAATTGCATTATAAATATCTGGTTCACTATCTTTGTCTAACTTAATAGTTTTTGCATAACAACCACCTTCAAAATTAAACACGCCTTCATCATCCCAACCGTGTTCATCGTCACCAATTAGCGCTCTATTTGGATCTGTTGAAAGTGTAGTCTTTCCTGTTCCAGAAAGTCCAAAGAAAATAGCAACATCACCATCTTTTCCTCTGTTTGCTGAGCAGTGCATTGCAGCAATTCCTTTAAGTGGTAACATGTAATTCATTACAGAGAAAATACCTTTCTTCATTTCTCCACCATACCAAGTACCACCAATAATTGCACGTTTATCAGTTAAGTTAAACATAACAAAGTTTTCTGAATTTAATCCTTGTTCTTTCCAATTTGGGTTTGTTGCTTTTGCAGCATTTAAAACAACAAAATCAGGTGTAAAGTTCTCAAGCTCCGCATCTAATGGACGAATAAACATATTTTTTACAAAGTGAGCTTGCCAAGCAACTTCCATAATAAATCTCACCTTTAATCTTGTAGCTTCACTTGCACCACAGTAACAATCCATAACATAAAGTTTCTTTCCTGAAAGTTGTTTTGCGGCGATATTATAGCAGTGATTCCAAGTAGCTTTATCAAGTGGTTTATTATCTGAAGATTTTGCTTGTTCTTTCCACCAAACGTTACCCTCTGTATTTGCATCTTTTAAGATATATTTATCTTTAGGAGAACGTCCTGTAAATACACCTGTAAAAACATTAACAGCACCTAGTTCTGTTTTATATCCTTTTTCAAAACCTGTAAGATTTGGAGAAATCTCCTCATTATATAAATAATCATAAGATGGATTGTGAACGATTTCTTTTACATTCTCTATTCCATATTGTGACAAATCAACATTACTCATAATCAATACTCCTAAAAATTAATATTAATTAAAATTTTCATCATCATAAACAAAGGTGATAAATTGTTAAAATTTGTCACCTTTGTCTTATTTACACATCGCAAGCAATATACCTGCTGCAACGGCAGAACCAATAACACCTGCAACATTTGGTCCCATTGCATGCATTAATAAGAAGTTCTGGTTGTCATATTTTAACCCCTCTTTATTTGCAACACGTGCTGCCATAGGAACTGCAGAAACTCCAGCAGAACCGATAAGAGGGTTAATTTTATTTTTACTAAATAAGTTCATAATCTTAGCAAAAATAACACCTGATGCTGTTGCAAGCGCAAATGCTAAAAGCCCTAAAAATAAAATTCCAAGTGTTTCAATTTTTAAGAACTTATCAGCTGAAAGCTTAGAACCAACCGAAAGTCCAAGTAAAATTGTTACAAAGTTAATAAATTCATTTTGTAAAGTCTTAGAAAGTCTTTCAGCAACTCCACACTCTTTTATTAAATTACCAAATGTTAAAGCACCAATAAGTGGTGTTGCATCTGGAATGAAAATAATACAAAGAGATAAAACTAAAATTGGGAAAAATATCTTTTCTCTTTTTGTAACAACTCTTAATTGTTCCATCTTAATCTTACGCTCTTTCTCTGTTGTAAGAAGTCTCATAATAGGAGGCTGAATCAATGGAACAAGTGCCATATATGAATAAGCCGCAACTGCAATTGCACCTAATAAATCAGGTGCAAGACGAGATGTTACAAATATTGATGTAGGACCATCAGCTCCACCTATAATACCAATTGATGCAGCTTCTTTTAATCCAAAACTAAAACCAAAATGTTCACCTAAATATAAAGCGCCAAGTAATGCCCCAAATATACCAAACTGTGCGGCACCTCCTAAAAGTGCAGTTTTTGGATTTGCAATAAGAGGACCAAAATCAGTAAGTGCTCCAACTCCCATAAAAATTAAAAGTGGAAATACTCCTGATTCAATACCGACTTTATATACTAAATTTAAAAAGCCACCATCATCTGCTATTCCAGCAAGTGGAATATTTGCAAGGATTCCACCAAAACCAATTGGAATTAAAAGAAGTGGCTCATAGCCTTTTCTTATTGCTAGAAATAAAAGTAAAAGGCACACAGCAAACATTATTATTGTTCCATAGACATGCAAAAATTGTTCAGCTCCATTTAAACCAACAATTGGATCTTTTATCAAATGTGCATATCCTGTAACATTATTTAAATCTAATAACTTTTGTGTAATATCCATTTAGTTACATTCTCCGATAAGTTTTAAATTTAATTTTTATTACTTAATACAAACTAGAACTTGACCTGCAGAAACTTGGTTTCCTTTAGAAGCAAGAACCTTTGTAACTTTTCCAGCAAATGGAGACTTAATTTCTGTTTCCATCTTCATAGCTTCCATAACTAAAAGAACAGTGTCCTTAGAAACAGTGTCACCTTCTTTTACAATTACATTTACAACAGTTCCAGCAAGAGGTGCCTTAACTTCATTCTCAGCTCCACCTGATGCGTTTGATGTACTAGAAGCTCCCTTACCATCATCTGTACCTTCTTTAACAGAAATACTGTATTCTTTACTATTAACAAAAGCTTTATCACCTTCTAGCTTAACGTTATAAGAATTTTCATTAACTGTAACTTCATATACGCCATTTCCATTCCCTACTTTCTTATCTTCTTTCTTAGGCATATTTTTTCTAACATTTGTTGTAGCTTCGCCTTTTAAGAAAGTGATACCTTTATCCTTACAAGCAGCAGCAATAAAAATATTTTCTTCAGTTTGAGGAAGTCCTGCGTCCTCTAGAAGTTTCTTAGCAACAGCTATTCCTTTCTTAGGATCTTTTTCATTAATATCAATTACCTTCTCTGTTGTAGGTTCAAGTTTTAATTGCTCAGCTGCAATTTTTACTATCTCAGCATCAGGTGTGCAAGGAGTCTTTCCAAAATAACCTAGAACCATTTTTCCATATCCATCTGCAATCTTTTTCCAAGGTCCAAAAATCACATTATTAAATGCTTGTTGGAAATAAAATTGAGAAACAGGTGTAACTGAAGTTCCAAATCCACCTTTTTTAACTACTTCTGTCATTGCTTTAATAACTTCAGGATATTTATCAAGCACTCCGTTATCACGCATCATTTGAGTGTTTGCAGTAAGCGCACCACCAGGCATTGGAGAGAACACGATCATAGGATCAACTGTTGTTGCCTCAGGTGGTAAGAAATAATCTTTCATACAACTCTTAAATACTTCTTCTGCTTCAATTACTTTTTGAATATCAATATCTAAATCATAATCTGTACCTCTTAAAGCATGCCAGAAAGATATAATATCAGGTTGGCTAGTTCCACCAGAAACTGGTTTCATTGCTAAGTCAACGCCATCAGCGCCACCTTCAATTGCAGCTAAGTACATTCTTAAACCTGTACCTGCAGTTTCATGTGAGTGGAAACGAATATGAGTTCCAGCTGGAAGCATCTTTCTTGCTCTTTTTACTGTTTCATAAACAGTTTGAGGAGTAGAAGTACCAGAAGCATCTTTAAATGCGACAGAGTCAAAAGGAATCTTTGCATCTAAAATATTTTTTAAAACTTTTTCATAAAAGTCTGGGTCATGAGCACCTTCACACCCTAGAGGAAGCCCCATCATTGTAACTGTTACTTCATGTTTTAAGCCATTATCTTTAATACATTGACCACTATAAATTAAATTATTTACATCATTTAACGCGTCAAAGTTTCTAATTGTAGTCATACCATGTTTTTTAAACATTTTTGCGTGAAGATTAATTACATCTTTTGTTTGAGATTCAAGACCTACTACATTTACGCCACGAGCTAGAGTTTGAAGATTAATATCTGGACCAACAAGCTTTCTAATTTCATCCATCATTTCAAAAGGATCTTCATTGCAATAAAAAAGAGGTGATTGGAATCTTGCTCCCCCACCTACCTCAAAATGAGTAATACCAGATTTCAAAGCAGCCTCTAAAGCTGGGAAAAAATCTCTATAAAAAACTCTTGCTCCATATACAGATTGAAAACCATCTCTAAAGGAAGTATCCATGATTTTTATTTTTTTCCTTGACATATATTTTTCCTTAAAATAAAAATTTTAAACTAACTGAAAAACACTTTATTTAAAAAGAATTTTTTATCTTAAATTAAAACTTTGATTTGATAGCTGCAATCGCAACAGCAATCTCTGCTTCTGTATCGCCTGCAACTGGTGCTTTACTTACTTCTTGTACGACAGGACAAACTTTATTTGTTAATCCTATAAGCTTAGAAACTAATATTATCGCGAGCACAAGAAGACATAAGAATAAAAACACAGCAAACATTCCTACAAGCGTAACCTCTATTCCTTCTAACATATCACATCTCCTACAAATATTTTCATATCCTTATTACTATCTTTAACATCTTGCTTATTACTATTCTGATAACCTTGAGTAGTAACACTTAAACTAAGGGAACCATCGTCATTAATTCCCTTTGCAATCCCTGAAATTTTCGAATCTAAGTTCTTAATTAAAATTTCACTCCCTAAAAAAGCACACTTTTGTACAAAGCGAGATTTTATATACAAAAACCCCTTATTCAAAAATTCATCATATTCTGCAAAAAAGGCATCTAATAGTAATTTTAAAAACTCATCTTTTGAAATTTCTTTATTTAGTTCTAAATTTAGCGAGGTCGCAGGTTGATCTATCGCGTCAACTTCTTCTTTTGATAAATTTAAATTAACTCCAACACCTAAAATAATATTTACATACCCTTCATCATCAATTTTATTTTCAGCAAGAATCCCTGAGATTTTCTTTTTATTAACTTGAATATCATTTGGCCATTTAATTTTTCCATCTATACCATATGTTTTTAGAATATCCGATATAATCACACATAAGTATTGGGTTAAATTTGTTATAGGAAGCGCATTTATATCTTTAACTCTTGGCTTTAAAACTATGCTTGCATAAATATTACCACTATTACTTGAGTGCCACGCTCTTTTAAATCGTCCTCTTCCACCTGTTTGAGTTTCAGCGCAAACGACAGTCCTATCATGAAACAAAGCTAAGTTATCTTTTGCATATGTGTTCGTAGAATCTATCTGTTTTAAATTTATTATTTTGTAATCACTCATTAAAATAAAATTATTCATTAATATTGTGACATTATGAGTTTACATTAAATTTGTATTGTTTAAAAGATTATTTTTATATGCGATTATTTTATACTATTTTTTTTAACATTGATTTTCATTAAATTACGTAAGTGTATAAAAAAATTAATCGCTTCCATCAATTATTTAATGTAAAAACTTAAATTTCGTTACTTAAAAAAGTATAAACTTGAAATTAAACGGGTTTAACAAATATCGTTAATTAAGTTTTAAATAAAATTTTAGTAAAAATAAAAGTAAAAATAAATTTTTAAGTGAAATGTATTAAAGAAATAAAAGGATAGTCAAAATACGAAGAATAAGAAACTATAAAACTAAGAAAAAAGACCTTATGTTACTTTTAGAAAATGATTCTATAAGAACATAAAGTCTTAATGCAAAATTAATTAATGAGTCGACATTGAAACATTTTCATTTTTCGATTGATACTTTGACTTTTCAGCCTCGTCATCTTCCTCATACAAGAACTTATCTCTTACAACTCTTTCTTCTTGTAACTTTTCAAACGCTTCCTTTGAATCAATACATAAAGCTTCAAAAAGTGCTTCATCAGCATGAGAAATTGGAACAAGTTCTAAGTCTTTTCTTACTGTTGCTGGAATTTCCTCAATGTCCTTTTCATTTTCTTTAGGGAAAAGTACTTTTTTAATTCCACCTCTATGAGCAGCTAAAGTTTTTTCCTTTAAACCACCTATTGGAAGTACATTTCCTCTTAAAGTAATTTCGCCTGTCATTGCAACATTTTTGTTTACAGGAATTCCTGTAAGAGCTGAAACAATTGATGTTGCAATTGTAACACCAGCAGATGGTCCGTCCTTTGGAATAGCACCTTCTGGAACGTGTACGTGAAGGTCAATTTTATCGTAGAAATATTTTGGAAGTCCTAACATTTCAGCTTTTGAACGAACATAGCTAAGAGCTGCTTTTGCAGATTCTTGCATAACATCTCCTAGTTTTCCTGTTATCATTAAACGACCCTTACCAGGAAGCACTGTTGTTTCAATAACAAGAAGCTCACCACCTCGCTCTGTCCAAGCAAGTCCTGTAGTAGTTCCAACTTGGTGATTTTCTTCATGTTTTCCATACCTAAATATAGGTTGTCCTAAATACTTATTTATATTTTCAGAATTTATAACAACCTTATAATCTGGTGAATTATCTACTACATCCATTGCAGCTTTTCTACATAATGCAGCAATTGCTCTTTCTAAGCTTCTAACTCCTGCCTCTTTTGTGTAAAGTCTAATAATATCTATATAAGCAGAATCTTCAATTACAATATTTTCTGGTTTTAAACCATTTTGTTCAATTTCTTTCTTATATAAATACTTTTTAGCAATAGCTAGTTTCTCTAGTTCTGTGTAACCTGACAAACTTAAGATTTCCATTCTATCCATTAAAGGTTCTGGAATTTGATGAAGTGCATTTGCTGTGCATACAAACATCACATTTGTCAAATCATACTCACAATCTAAGTAGTGATCGCTAAATGTAGAGTTTTGCTCAGGGTCTAGTACCTCTAATAATGCTGCAGATGGGTCGCCCCTAAAATCAGCTGACATCTTATCAATTTCATCAAGTAAAATTACAGGATTACTCTTTTTAGCTTTCTTTAAAGATTGAATAATTTTACCAGGAAGAGCTCCAATATAAGTCCTTCTATGTCCTCTAATTTCAGCTTCATCACGAACACCACCAAGAGAAATTCTTACGAACTCTCTATTTACTGCACGTGCAATTGAACGACCGATTGAAGTCTTACCAACCCCTGGAGGCCCAACAAGACAAAGAATAGGACCTTTAATTTTTCCAACAAGTTTTTGTACTGCAAGATACTCTAAGATTCTTTCTTTTACTTTTTCAAGACCATAGTGATCGTCTTCCAAAACTTCTCTTGCGTGATCAATATTAATATCATCTTCAGAAATTTCATTCCATGGAAGAGATAGCATCCAGTCAACATAAGTTCTTACAACAGTTGCTTCTGCTGACATTGGAGACATCATTTTTAACTTTCTAATTTCTTTTTCTGTTTTTTCACGAGCTTCATCTGGCATATCTTTTTCTTTAAGCTTATCTTCAAGCTCTTGAACTTCATTTCTAAAATCATCTTTATCCCCTAATTCTTTTTGAATAGCTCGCATCTGTTCATTTAAATAATACTCTTTTTGAGTTTTCTCCATCTGTTTCTTTACTCTATTACGTATACGTTTTTCAACTTGTAATATTTCAATTTCAGACTTCATAAATTCTAAAACTTTCTCAAGTCTTTCTTTCGGATCAATTGTTTCTAAAAGAGTTTGTCTATCTTCTGGTTTAATGTTTAATTGAACTCCGATTGTATCTGCAAGCTTTGAAGCATCTTCAATGCTATTTACTTGCATTATCATTTCTGGGTTTACTTTTTTACCAAGTTTTACATAGTTTTCAAATGATACATTTACTGAACGCATTAATGCTTTTAATTCTGTTGTGGTTTCAAACTCTGAATTTAACTCCTCAACATCAACAAGCATGTATTCTTCATTATCGTGATGTTTTAAAATTCTTGCTCTCGCCTTACCTTCAATTAAAACTTTTATTGGACCATCGGCAAGTCTTATAAGCTGCACTACTTCTCCAAGTGTTCCAATTTCAAATATATCATTTTGTGTAGGGTTACTTGTTCTTGCATCTTTTTGTGCAGCAAGCATTATAAGTTTTCCTTGTTTTTGCGCTTCTTCGATAGCTCTTACACTTTTTTCACGCCCTACAAATAAAGGAACAACTTGTCCTGGAAATACCGCTGGTTCTCTTAATGCTAATAATGGAAGAGGATTTTCAATTTGTAATTTCATGAAATAACCTTATTAATAAACAAAATTAAAATACTGCTACAAGTTTAACATAAATATAATAATATTATTTTACATTAGTTAAAAGACATTACTATAAAATACTTAAACAAAAATTCTTTATTTTTGTCATTCTTAATTGTTAGATGACATTTAAAACTAGCTTGGTTTCAAAATTTTATCCAATAAATTTACCTTTTAATATCAATATATTACAAGATTTTTATTAATTTTACAAACAAATTACAAGTGTGTTACAAAACCGTGACAACTCAAGTTTCAAAATAAGCTAAAACTTTAATTACAGAATATGAATGTGTATGTGATTTTGGAAAATTTAAATCACAAAATAAATAAAAAAA